>JAIDRE010000139.1 GCA_029061925.1 Muribaculaceae bacterium
GCCCCACTCGGTCCCGGGACCGCACCAGCAGTCGTGATAGGCAATGCGTTCGCCGATAACGACATCGAGAATCGAGGCATTGTTGCCGGTACCGCCGGCAACACCGGTGTTGATAACGAGTGACGGATGAAAATTCTCGATCAGAGTAAGGGTGGCAATAGCGGCATTGACTTTGCCAATGCCACTTTGCAGAGCAATCACGTCGTGATTGCTCACGTTCCCTTTGTGAAATGTAAAATCGTTTATTGTAACAGCCGACGGGTTTGATAAAAGGGGCAATAAAAGGTCGAGCTCCTTGCCCATAGCTACTATAATTCCTATTTTCATTTACAAGTAGTTTGAAATCAATATTTTACGGTTTGACCGTTAGGATAGAGAATTTCGCGCAGAATCGGAGTGATTTCTTCGGCATATTCAACAAATCCGAGGTCGGTCAAGTGGATGCCGTCAACTGTTCCGTCATTATAGGCGCGGTCGAGCTTGTCGGCGGTGATGTAATAAAGTTTTGCGTTGGGATGATCTTTTTTAACGCGTTCAAAGTTACGACGGAGTGCTTCGTTTTTACGAGGGAGGTAGTTGCCGAATGACGGGTCATAACGAGAATAAGGATACATCGGACCTTCGAGCATTACGATTGGCACTTCGGGACGAGCTTCAACCAAGATTTTAACGAAATCGTATGTCAAGGTGTCACACATCATTTCGGTGCAGTTGGGCACGGGGTCAAGGAAGTAGAGGTCAACGTCAGGAATTTGAGCCATTGCACGAGCCATGCAGTAGTCCATTTTACCTTCACCACTGAATGCGAGGTTAACGATTTCGCAGTTTAGGTCACGACTCATGATGTTGGTGGCACACATACCTGTGCGTGATGCACATCCACCCTGAAGGATACTTGTACCGTAGGCAATCACCTTTTTGTTCTTGTCGATGATTTCGGGGTTACCGGCAGTGATTGTAGCACCGCTGTCAACAACGATGTCGAGGTCGGTAATACCGTCATAGAGAGGGAGATAAACCATAAATTCTTTCATGTTGGGTGAGAGATGCTCAACATAGGTGAACTCACAAGTTTTGTCAGTGCCTTTTTTGATATAAGGACGGTTTGTGTTGACGTGACGCCAAACCGAGTCACCTTCAAGAATATAGAGGTCGGTACCTTTGAGACCGGTGTCGGCCATGTGAATCATGTGGGTATTCCAGAAAAGGTCATATCGAACACCAATTGTTGAAGAGTTGGTGGCAAAACGCACACCGATACCGGTTGAGCACTGCTGACGGTTCCAAAGGTCGGGACGTACAGAGTCTTTCAGCCAGATAGGAAGGCGAGAATAGGTACGTTCAGTGTCATTAAAACCTTTGTTGATGATACGAAGGTCGGTAGCCTTGACATATTGTTTTGGCGCTTCCTTCTTTGTGTCTTCAGCTTGGACCGTAAGAGTGCAAGCGGCCATTGCGATAGTGAGAATGGCGGTAAATTTACGTAACATAGATTGGTTGGTTTATTGTGTTATGGAATAAATTTTTTCAGTTCGTTTTCTCCAAGTCCGCGGCGTATGGCATATTCCCTGCGTTGAACCGGCGAAATTTCACCGAGCGAGAAGTAGCGAGCGTCGGGGTGGAATATGAGTAATCCTGTGGTTGTCGATGACGGGAATAGTGCGCCGTTGGGAGTGACAACAACATCGAGTTCGTTGAAATGAATCACTCGGTCGAGCAGGAACACGGTTGATTGGTCGGGCAGTGAAGGATAACCGACAGCCGGACGAATTCCTTTGACAGCGGGTGTACCGTCAATGCTGAATCGTTCCTGAAGCCACTCGGTAGCAGCCTCGGCAAGTCGGTTGAGCAACAGGTCGGCAAGCAATCCGTCATAGCTTTTCGGGTCATCTATGATTTCGTTTTTAAGGGTTGAGCCAACGGTTACCCCGAAAATGCCGAAGCGTATGCCGTGTCCTGAAGCCACCGGCGGAAAATAGTCGGCGAGTGACAGAGTATGATCATTGCCCGTCATAGGTCGGTTTCGACGCATTACCGGAATTGAAAGTCTCTGATGGGTCAGGTTACGTTCTTCATAGGCAAGGATTATATCGTCATTGGTTGATGTGCCGTAAAGCACTACCAATCGGGCTTTAACAGTAGCTCCACGTTCTTGAAGAGAGTCGAGCAGACGGTTAGCGTCGGCTGTCACCTTGCTTGCCTCTAACAATGACTCGTCAGTAGTTACTCCGGTTGAGGCATAATTAGGGTTAAGCCCCCATGCCGCAAGGAACTGGCGCATGTTGATCAGGGGGCGGAGTGTCTCAACGGGTATGTTAAAGTCGTAGGTGTCGGGCGAGGGGAGCGGTGACTCAAAACCAAAACCGTAGGTCGGACGAAGTGAACGAGATTCATCGATCGTCAAGTAATCGGCATTGCCCGAATGATGTTCTCTCAACTCTTCCTGACGCAGTTTGAGTTGATCGATAGCAGCCGATGAAGTCGCCGGGTCGAGATATTTTTTAGCTTCGGCGGCGAGTGTGGCGGCGTCTGGTGTGTGAATTACCAGACCTGAATATTCGGGGGCAATTTTAACCGCCGTATGGAGATCAGAAGTTGTCGCTCCACCGATGAACAACGGAATTTTTAATTCGCGATTCTCCATCAGTCGGGCAACCTCGACCATCTCGGCGAGTGACGGAGTGATAAGTCCGCTGAGTCCGATTGCCGAAGCATTGTTGGCGATAGCTGTGTCAACAATTTTGTCGGCTGGCGTCATTACTCCGAGGTCGGTGATGTCGAAGCCGTTACATCTCATCACGACGTCAACGATATTTTTACCGATGTCGTGAACGTCACCTTTAACAGTGGCAAGCACCAGCGAGTAGCGTGACGAATCGTTTTGGTCGGCTTTCTTTTCTTTTTCGATATAAGGGGTCAGGGTTTCGACCGCTTTTTGCATAACTGCCGCACTCTTGACAACCTGGGGCAGGAACATTTCGCCACGACCGAACCGTTCGCCAACGGTATTCATGCCTTGCATCAGGCAATTGTCAATCACTTTCATTGCGCTACCCTCAGTATCAAGAACTTTGATGGCGAGTTCTGATGCTTTGTCTGAACTACCGCTGATAACGGCATTTATGAGTTGTTGGGCAGGCGAAATATCGGTGTGGGTCTCGGCTTGGACGGGCGCATCCTTTTTTACAGGACGGAAGCGTTCGGCAACCTCAATGAGGCGTTCGGAAGCTTGTGGGTCGGTGTTGTCGATGACGTCAGATATAGCTTTTGAGAGTTCGGAGTCAATCTGTTCAACCGGGATGAGTCCTGATGGGTTGATGATTGCCATATTCATGCCCTGGCAACGTGCGCGGTCAATAAAGATGGAGTGCATTGCGTTGCGCACCAGGTCGTTGCCTCGGAAGGAGAATGACAGGTTGCTCAAACCTCCGCTAATGCTCACGCCGGGCATTTCGTCGGCAATCATTTTAGTTGCCTTGATAAAAGCTGAGGCATAATCGTCATGCTCGTGAAGTCCGGTGGCTACGGCAAGTATGTTGGGATCAAAAATGATGTCTTGTGGTGGAATTCCGCATTCTTTTGTGAGAATCGAGTAGGCGCGACGGCAAATTTCAAGACGACGCTCAACGGTTGTTGCCTGACCTTGTTCGTCAAAAGCCATAACAACCATTGCAGCACCCATTTGATGAATGTGGAGGGCGCGTTCCTTGAATTTTTCTTCGCCCTCTTTGAGCGATATGGAGTTGACAATTGGTCGCCCTTGAATGACTTGCAGAGCTGCATCAACAACATCGGGGTCAGATGAATCAATCATTGTCGGCACTGATGCTATTGCAGGCACCGCCTGTATTTTCTTGAGGAAAACGGTCATGGCTTGTTTAGCGTCAAGCATTCCGTCGTCCATGTTGATATCAATGATGTCAGCTCCTTTTTGTATTTGGTCAGCAGCGATGTCGAGTGCGCTGTCAAAGTCATTTTCTTTTATCAGACGCAGAAATTTTCGGCTGCCGGCAACGTTGCAACGTTCGCCAATCTTGACAAACTCGTGCTCGTTGCAGTCAAACATATCGAGTCCGGAAAGTCTGAGATGATTGTCGGGAGAGGGGATTTGTCGAGGTTGAGAATTTCGGGCGATGTTGGCAAGAGCTGCGATATGGTCGGGGGTGGTTCCGCAACATCCACCGATTATGTTAACTTTACCTGCCAGAATGACGGGGCGGAGAGTGTCAGCCATAGTGTTGGCAGTCTCGCGGTAGTGCCCGAGTTCATCGGGGAGTCCGGCATTTGGATAAATTGCGATTGCAGTCGGAGCTTTGTCGAGAATATCAATGTATTTAATCATCTCATCTGCTCCGAATCCACAGTTCAGACTGAATGCCAGCGGATTGGAGTGGGCAGTGGATGCCATAAAGGCTTCAAGGCTTACGCCGGTGAGAGTGCGTCCGTTCTGAGTAAGTGTCGCTGAAATAATAAGGGGTACTTCACGACCTGTATCTCGCATTGCTCGCTGAGCACCGTGAATGGCGGCCTTGGCATTGAGCATGTCAAAGACAGTTTCGATGATGATGAGATCGACGCCACCTTCAATAAGTGATTTTGCCTGATTGTAAAAGGCTTTTTCCATCGTGTCCCAGTCGATGTCGTCGCCGAGAGTGGCAGCCATAGAAAGGGATTTTCCGGTCGGACCCATACTTCCGGCAACCCATACCGGTCGTCCGGTTTCAGCGGTATAGCTGTCAGCCACACGACGAGCTAAGCGTGCACCCTCAAGACTGATCTTGTCAGCCATTTCGGGTATGCCATACTCGGCAAGTGACAGTGAATTTGCATTGAATGTGTCGGTCTCGATAATGTCGGCACCTGCATCAAGATAGGCGCGATGTATTCCTTCAATAATAGCCGGAGCGGACAAAACAAGGACATCGTTACATCCCTTAAGCGAGGGTGCAGATGACTGATTGACCGATGTACGGCAGTGACCACATTGGCATTGCCCGGTCGCGTGAAGATTGAAATCTTTATCGGTAGGCGATGATTGCTGAATCATTGTGCCAAGTCCGCCGTCAAGAACGAGAATGCGTTTTTTGAGTGCATCAATGAGTGCAAGTGAACGCTCGTTCAGGATGGGGTGTAATTTCTTTTCTGTCATAGCTGTTCGTGTTATCGTTTGCCGATAAAAAATTCTTTCATTAAAGCTCCACATTCATCGGCAAGGATGCCTCCCTCAACTTTTGTCTTGGGATGGAATGGCGATTTTGTAACGATTGTAGAGTAACCTTTTTTAGGGTCGGAGGCACCGAAAACGACTCTACCGATACGGCTCCAACCGATTGCTCCGGCGCACATCAGGCACGGTTCGACAGTGACATAAAGCGTGCAGTCGTCGAGAAATTTTCCGCCAAGAGTTGTAGCAGCAGCTGTCAATGCCTGCATTTCGGCATGTGCCGTCACATCGGTAAGTGCCTCGGTCAAGTTGTGACCTTTGCCGATTATGCGACCATTGCAAGTGACGATTGCGCCGATTGGAATTTCATCGGCAGCCATCGCTTCGCGTGCTTCAGCAAGAGCGAGCCTCATCATCCGCTCGTCATCACTACGGAGTGTTATATCGCGGTCATTATCAGTCATATACTTTTGTAATGTCAATTTTCATTTCTTCGTTTGCGGCAATCGTATTCTCGAAAATCGGACGCGCCTCGTCGAGATGACCCTGCTCGTCAAAATACATTTTTGAGTAATGTCCCAGGATTAGCATTTTGGCACCGGCTTCGCATGCAATTTCGGCTGCCTGAGAGGCAGTTGCGTGGAATCGGTCGTGAGCTTTAACCGCTTCGTCGTTGAGATATGTTGCTTCGTGATAAATCACATCAACACCTTTGACAGCCTCGGCTACACGTTTGTCAAAAACGGTGTCACTGCAATAGGCATAGCTGAGCGCGGGGGCTGGGTCGGTTGTTACGTGTCGGGCTTCGACAAGTCGTCCATCGGGGAGGGTAATGTCGAGTCCGGCTCGGAGTTTGGGAATCAGACTAACCGGAACATCGTAAAATTTTATCATGTCACCTTTGAGATGACGCGATTTCGGTTTCTCGCGGAAGATGTAGCCGACGGTCGGAACGCGATGATAAAGCGGAAATGCCTCAACAGTCAGGCTGTCGTTTTCAAATACGATTCCGCCCTTGTGGTCAACCGGCTCAAAGATGAGGTCATAACTGCGTTCGCGACACAAGAAATCAATCATCGGCTTGAAAAGATCTATGCCTTCTTGAAACATGTGGACAGTTACGGTGCCGGTGCGTTGATGTAGTGAAAGTGTTGACAGCAAGCCGGGAAGACCCAGGCAGTGATCGCCGTGAAGATGGCTGATGAAAATATGATTAAGACGTGAGTATTTGAGTTTCATACGTCTCATTTGAAGCTGGCTGCCCTCGCCGCAGTCAATCATCATCAGATTGTCGCGGAAGTCGATAACCTGGCAAGCGGGCAGGTGGCGTAGCGACGGAGTCGCTGACCCACAACCGAGTATATTAATTTCAAATTGAGCCATCTGTCAAGTTTTGTTTGTTTATACTTTACAAAGTTACAAAATTAATAAGGGACTTGCAACCGACAGAGCGAAAAAAAGATGTGACGCTCACGCGCCACATCCAACCATGAAAAAATTTCATTATGAAAGAGTCTTTTTATTTCATTACTTTTACTACATCTTCGCGGAGAGCGTCGTTTTGTTTGTCGCGGCTTACGATTGTACCGTCGCCGTCAAAGACTATGATGCAGGGGATGCCGTTGAAACCATAGATTTCAGAAGGAATTTTTTGAGCGTTAACAACGATTTCCCAGGGGTATTTGTGCTCGGCAGCTGCTTTGATTGTGTTTTCGGGTTCATCCCAAACGGCTACACCGATGATTTCAAGACCTTTGCCGGCATATTCTTTATAAATTTCTTTGAGAACTTCACCTTGACGGATACAGGGACCACACCAGCTTGCCCAGAAGTCAACGATTACGGGGTGACCTTTGCCAACGTGGTCGCTAAGACGGAATGTTGAATCGTTGTAGGTTACTTCAAAGTCTTTGAATTTAGCACCAACGCCGGTTGAAGCAATCTGAATCAAGCGATCCTTCATTGCTGCAACGCGTTTTGAGTTGGCGATGTAGGGGTATTTTGTAGTTACAGAGTCAATTTCTTCAACAGTCATATCGCCTGATGCACCTTGAATGAACATTGCATAACCGATAGCGTTGTTCATGTTTTCATCCATGAAGTTCTTGTCAAGATTAAACATTTTTTCAGCAACTTCGGGATATTGAGCTTCCTGTTCTTCGGGGGAAAGGTTTTTGAAGTCATTGACAATATCGCGGCGTTGAGCGAGATGGTCATTCATCTTTGTATTGAGTTCGCCTCCTTTGACAATGAAGCCCTCGTTCATTACCAATGAATCTGGCTCAAGGAAGAATGTGCCGTAGTTGTCTTCTCCGGCTTTGATCCCGGCAAGGATACTACCGTCAACGGTACCTTTGAAATTGGCAACTCCGTTGTTGATGATAGCACTGTCGAGCACTTCCTCAGTGTCAAAATCGACGATGTAAGCCATTTTGTCGTTTAGCGAAGGTTCGCCAAAGGTGGCTTCGAGAGTGTAGGTGTTTTTTTGATTTTGGTTGCAGGCTGTCAGCATTAAGAGAGCACCGGCAAATAGTACAGATTTTTTCATTGAGTGTATTTATATTGTGATAAATGTTATAACGGTACAAATGTATAGAAAAATTTTCATACCAATAGAAAATCATTGAAAATATTCTTATAAAATAATGTGAAAGTCCGATTTTTTGTGGTTTTGAAATTTTTTTTGTGAAAAAGTTGGTAAAATATTTGCACGATTGAAAAATCTGTTATACCTTTGCACTCGCAAACGACAAAGAAGTCGGGCGCAGACATACAAATCCTGGTGCGGTAGTTCAGCTGGTTAGAATACCTGCCTGTCACGCAGGGGGTCGCGGGTTCGAGTCCCGTCCGCACCGCTGGAGAGAGGAGAATGACTAAATGATATTTACTTATGTAGACTGATTTTAGTCATTCTTTTTTTGTGTATATACAAAAAATTACGGCATAAAGATGCCATGATTATGGATTGAGAAGGTTGAATTTGTAGAGTGTGTTTATTTCCCGAAGTTAAATCTGAGACCAAAGGTGAGTACAAAGTTGATCGGACGCTCTTTATAGACGTTCACCACCATTGAGTGATTGTCAAAGTAATATGCGACACTTGGTTCGAGATAGAAACCAAAGTGATCAGAAACATTCAGCTGAGCTCCGAGTCCGGCATTGACCGACCATTGGAGTTCTTTTTCTTTGATGCTATATGATGCGTACTCGGCTTTATTTTCGCCTGAGACTTTTCCTGATATGAGTTTTTCTCCAAATACACCGGCGGTTCCGTAGAACTGTAACATGCGCCATGACGCAAAATTATAGCTCACCTGAATCGGAATACCTATATAATGGAGTTTTTGGTTGGCTCTCATATAATAGTGGTCGTCAAAATAGAGGTTGTTGAAATCGCTGCTCAAGAACGAATAACAAACTCCGGTTCCGATTGTCAGACGGGGAATAACTTGCCATCCAAACGTAACACCGACCTTAAGCGGCATGCTATGGCGCATCTTGCCGGCGTCTTTGAGTTTTGTCGTCGAGGCTTCTTCGCTTGATGAAGGAATTGAGGCAATATATGAATCACGATCAATCCCTCCACCATTGTTGACATCTCCGCCTCCCCATCGGCCACTGGTGTAGGCGGCGATTTTAAATTTACCGTCATCTTTGACTGTAAATTCTTGATGAGGTAGTGATCTAAACGACGACGTTCTCGTCGATTTTTTCTTTTTCGACGAGGAACGTACATCGCTATTTTTCACTACTTCATTTGAGATAGAGTCTTCCCCGACATTATCTTCTGTCTCATTCGACAGAATCGAAACCGAGTCGGGGAGCTGTCTATCATCTGATTGATAAAGGTTACTTGAGGGTTGTTTCCTGCGCATATCTGATAAAGTCGCAGTAGCCATCGGGTTAGTTAGTAATAGTTCGGTTTCGGGTTGTTGTGATTCAATTTCTATTTCAGTTTGTGCGATTTCCTCCACTGAGGAAGTCATATTCGTTTTATCTGCGGTAAGGTTGGCAACTATGGCCGTAATTCCGGCAGATGCCCCAACGATGGCGGCTGCAGCCCAAGGGCGCCACGAATGTAAGAGGCTGCTGCCATGCCAACCGGAGGTGGGTGCCTGATGGCCGGTTTCGATGTTATTCCAGAGTCCGGCAGGCTCTCCTGCTTCAAATTCTGACATCTTATTGCTTATGTCTTCCAACCATCTGTCTTTCATATTGTCGTATTATTTAGATATTCTTTGATACGTTGTGCAAGAAGATTCTTAGCACGGTGAAACTGAGAAGCCGACGTACTCTCCTTGATGTTGAGCATTTGTGCTATCTCGCGGTGACTCTTATCCTCTATCACGTAGAGGTTGAAGATGGCTCGATAGCCGTCGGGGAGTTGTTTTATGAGGTCATATATAACCGATGCGGGTATTTCGGACGTATCAGGCTCATCTGAAACTTCTTCGGCGAGTTGGTCTATGGGCGAAAAATTCATTCGTCCTTGTCGTTGCAAGAAATCAAGTGATTGGTTAACTACGATTCTCGACATCCAAGCTCTCAGCGATCCCTCGCCTTTGTAATTGAAGTTTTCTATGGAGTCAAATATTTTCATAAAACTGTCCTGTAAAACATCTTTCACATCTTCGTCGTCAACGAGATAACGTCCACATAAGGCAGTGAGGAGTCTGATATATTTTGAATATATCATTTTGTGTGCATTGCGATCGCCTCTCTCGACGAGCTGCATCAGTTCGAGTTCACTGACTGTGGTGTTCAAAACCTTCGAAGTTTTAATTACATTGTCATCGTCTGTCTATCGGACAGAGGCGATGGTGAAAAATGTCTTTTGAACTAACTCTACTATATAAACGGGGAGTTTTTGAAAATCTTGCATCTGTGTATCAAAAAAAATCAATTTTTTTACATTATATTTTGAAGTTGTGAGCTAACTCATTGATATGCTCGTAAATACGTTTATCTATTTCGGTTAATTTTTTTTCGCGTCTTGCCATAACTCTTTCGGCAATTTCGAAAAATTTGCTCATCGGAACATCGGTAAAGCCTGCGCGAGACCCCTCACTGAACGATGCCAGAAAGTTGCGTTGGAATCCCGAACCATAGACATTGACCCCGACACCGAGGACTGTAGCTGTATTAAACATTGTGTTGATTCCGGCTTTAGAGTGGTCGCCCATCATCAAACCGCAAAATTGCAATCCGGTACGAGTAAAGCGGTGGGCGTTGTAGTTCCATAACTTGATTTCGGTATAGTCGTTCTTGAGGTTAGAAGCCACACATCCGGCACCGATGTTACACCATTCACCGATTACGGCATTACCTAAAAAGCCGTCGTGAGCCTTATTGCTATATCCGATCATGACAACGTTGTTAAGTTCGCCACCGACTTTTGATGCGGGACCGATTGTGGTTGCGCCATAGATGCGTGTACCCATGTTGACTTTTGAACCGTCGCATATTGCGACCGGTCCGCGAAGACAGCTCCCTTCCATAATCTCAGCATCACGACCAACATAAATGGGGCCGTTTTTGGTGTTTAAAAATGCACCCTCTACTGTTGCGCCTTCCTCAAGGAAGATGAGCGACGGGTCGCCGATAACGGTGTTTGTGTCGCTGAGCGGTTGCGAATTGCGGCCTGCTGTCAGTCGTTCAAAGTCGCTTCTGATCGCTTTGTCATTAAGTAAAAAAATGTCATATAAGAAGTTAACACGGTCAACCTCGCCATCATACTGAATATTGGTAGTCCACTCACGGTTATCAAGCATTTCGCGAGAACCTCTAACGGCAATGACTTTGTCTTCTTTAACGAGTGTTTCGCCCGGTTGGAGCGATGCTATGCGTTGCACCAATTCTTCGTTGGCAAGAATGTTTGACGTTATAAAATATGTGTCGTCGGTGATTTTTGCCGGAAATTTTTCCGACAGATAATCATCGGTCAATGTCGAATAAAAGCCGGGAAGCATTGATTCCCATTTTTGAGAAAGGGTTGTTATTCCAACTCTTAAATCGCCTGTCGGACGAGTATAGGTCAACGGTAACAAATCGGTTCTCGTATGAGGATTGTCAAACAGGACAATGTTTAAATTTAAACTTGACATGCTATTGGTTTGGAAATAAAGCACAAAATTATTAATTTTGCTTGTAAATAACAAACAGTTAGCTATGAAACTGCTTCTACCTCCCGATAGAGATAACCGCCGTCAAACGCTTGAGACTTCGGCGCGTCAAATTTTGATTATTGGTGCCAACGGTGCCGGCAAGACTCGTTTTACAAATTATCTGATTGAAGATATGCGAGATAAGGCATTCTGTCTTTCGGGTCTGGATGCTCTGTATGGCTCGCGCCCCGATTCAAAACGACAGGTCTTACCAAGTTCAATCGACGAGTTATTTCAACAGATGACTGAGCGACACACTCTTTTCCGCTCAGACGTTCCGTTGACTTTTGACAAGCTCGTGGCTTTGTTGTTGAATGAGGAAATTTCAAATCTCATCAGTGACAAGGTGTCGGGTTCACATCGGGGTCGCCGAAACCATCATTATACGAAACTCGACAAGGTGATTGACGCATGGCAATCTATTTTCAGCGGTAGTCGCATTCTCATCAAAGGTGGCGAGCTCGCATTTTTGAGAGATGCCGATACTTCGTCATACTCATCAATGCGACTCAGCGATGGCGAAAAGGCAGCTCTATATTATCTCGGCGCCGTTCTTTTCGCACCTGAAAACGGTGTTATTTTCATAGATAATCCCGCAATGTTCCTTCATCCGACAGTGAGCAATCTGATTTGGGACCGTGTTGAGGGACTTCGCCCCGACTGCACATTTATATATACTACCCACGACCTTGAATTTGCAGCAACACGCACCGATAACGCTGTCGTTTGGGTTCGCGATTTCGACCCGACAGCAATGACATGGGACTATTCTCTTCTGCCCGACCATTCAGGTATTCCCGAGGAAGTCTATCTCTCGATTATAGGTGCTCGAAAACCTGTGTTGTTTATCGAAGGTGTAGCTCAACGCTCAATCGACCATAAACTTTATCCTTTGATTTTTACTGACTTTACGGTTCGTTCGTTGGGTAGTTGTAACAAAGTGATTGAATCGGTTCGTACGTTTAATGACCTTAATGCGTTTCACCATCTCGACAGCTATGGAATCGTTGACCGTGACCGTCGTTCAGAGCGTGAAGTCGATTATCTTCGACATAAAAAGATACTCGTGCCCGATGTTGCCGAGGTTGAAAATCTTCTTTTGCTTGAAGGTGTCGTTAAGGCTGTCGCCCATTATCATCGCCGTGATGAAAACCGGGTGTTTGACAAGGTGAAACGTACTTTGTTAAAGCTGTTTGCATCAGCAATGACCGCTCAGGCTCTTGAGCATACCCGTCACCGGGTTAAACGGCTTGTTGAGTTTCGCATTGACGGTAAATTCTCAAACATAGATATGCTTGAGGAACACATGGTTGATCTTGTAAACGAAATTAACCCGCGCAACATTTATAATGAGTTGTGCCGTGAGTTCAAAAATATCGTTGACACATCTGACTATCAAGGCGTTTTGCGTGTCTATAACGACAAAACAATGTTGTCAAATACCAACGTGGCGGCTCTATGCGGATTGCGCAACAAAGAGCAATATCTGGCATCAATCATTTCGATATTAAAACGTCGTTGTCCCGAAGCCGACATGATTCGTCAGACAATAACTTCGGCGTTTAACCTCGAAGGGCAGTTTGATTAAAGACCTTCAAATTCCTTGATAGCTGCAGCCCATTTATGGTCGATAGGTGCGCCGGTTGCAGTCTTTGGGTCAAAGCCTGCCATAACTGTATTAGCAACGCATTTGATGTCGCCTGTCTGTCGGTTGATGATGCGTTGTTCCATTTTCAGACTGCGTTCAGAGATAGCATAGACTGCGGTTACGACTTCGAGTTCCTCTTCAAGATAGGCTGGCGAATAGAAGTTTGCATTGATGTTGACAACAACCACCGGAATATGTTCCCAGCTTACCATATTCCCCATTACTGCCTTGAAATAATGGATTTTGCCGAGGTCAAAGAAGTTGAAATATATGCTGTTGTTGAGATGTCCGACCATGTCGATGTCGTTAAATCTCATTTGCAGCGGATAGCTGTGATAGAAAGGACGAATCTGTTCAGGTACTTTAGGATTTTTTGATTCGGGATATTCGATTGCTGTTTTCATTTTGCTTGTTTAATGAAGTTGTATATCGTTTATAACGTCTTTACCGACAAGTGTGTTTAATTTTTGTCGGATAGTTTCGCGATGAAACGATAGCTCATTCTTGAGGGGTGCCGATGTGATATATACGTGGAAAACGCCCATGTTATCGACATATCGGCGTGAAGTATAGCGGTTTACGCCGGGGCCGACAATCTCGGTCCAGAGATAAGAAGCCTGCTGGCGTAAAAAATTATCTGAATCGGAAGTTTGTTTGACCACACTGTCAAAAATCTCACTGAAAAGTTTCGGATAGGTCTTTTTCATTAGTTGGACGATGACAGGGTGAAGTTTCCGTTATCGACATGCCAGAGCGAGTAGCGTGTCGGCGAGTGTGACATGATTGAATCGAGGTGGTCGCGGTTGGTGTCGGTGATGAATATCTGACCGAAATTGTCACCGGCGGTCAGGCTGACGATTCTTTCGACGCGATCCGAATCAAGCTTGTCAAAAATATCATCGAGCAACAATAGAGGTTTGAGTCCGGTTGACTCTCTCAAGAAATCATATTGTGCCAGACGCATTGCTATGACAAAAGTTTTGGTCTGACCTTGAGAGGCAGTTCGGCGGAGTGGCATTGTGTCGATTGTCATTGACAGGTCATCGCGATGAATACCAACACTCGTGTGTCCCGACATCATGTCGTGGCGACGGGCGGCTTCAAACTGCTCGTAAGGGTCGGTGTCGCCGGGATTGAAAGTTGTGAGATAGCCAACACCGACCTCCTCGGCACCTTCGCCCGAAATCGCTGCATAATAGCGGTTGAAGACGGGTGTGAATAGTTCAATCCACTGTCGGCGAGCGTTGCTTATATATTTTATGTCGGCGCTCATCGGAAATTCAATAGCTTCAAACAGGGTTGTGTCGCTCACTTTGTCACGTAACATTTTGTTGCGCTGTTCAAGCAAGCCGTTGAAACGAATTAGAGCTGCAAGATAGTTGGGGTCAGATTGTGAAATTATACGGTCGATGAATCCGCGACGACCTTCTGAAAGTCCGTTGACAAGATCGATGTCTTGAGGGGCAACCATGACCAGCGGAAAAGCACCGATGTGTTCGCTTAAACGTTTATATTCTTTACCTTTACGTTTGAACGATTTACGACGCCCGGGCGTAAAACCGGTTTGAATTTCTTCGGTCACACCACGTCGGTCATAAATGGCTTTAATCATCATGAATTGCTCATTGCGGCGCACTAATCGTGTGTCGGGCAAACCACTGAAACTCTTACAAAAGCTGAGGTAAAACAACGCATCGAGCAGGTTACTTTTCCCCATGCCGTTATTGCCGAGCAGACAATTCATTTTGGATGAAAAGTCAATGTCAGCGTGGGCGATATTTTTAAAATTATCAATAGTAAGATGTTGCAGTATCATATTTCAACGATATCAACGGACAATTGGAATGAAGAAGCGGAAGCATGCTCCGCGGGCATAGGTTGTATCTAATCGGATATCACCACCGAGAAGTCGTGCAATCATTCGGTCAATGGTCAATCCGAGACCGGGACCTTGGGTGTTGCGGTCGAGCTTGACGAAGCGTTCAAAAATGACCTCGGCTTTGTCGGCAGGGATACCGATACCGGTATCTTTTACATCAAAAATCAGACGGTTTGAAGCTTCCTCAACGGTGAAGCTGAGTTTAATCGAGCCTTTTTCGGTAAACTTGGCTGCGTTTGACAAGAGGCTGATTAATATCTGTTCTACACGGCGCGGGTCGGTTGATATTGTCAGTGACGGATCTCCGGGAGAGAATATTAATTCGACATCAGAATTAACACGGTGGGCGATAGAACTTACCGCAATTTCACACATTTCATTTACGTTTGCACCGAAATAGTTGATTGTCACACGGTTACTGTCAAGTTCTGATAAGCTGACAACATCGTCAATTACTCGATTCAAAATTTCGGTGTTTGACTCTACAAGATCGGCGTATTTTGACAAAAACGGTTGTTTTTGTATGTCAACACAGTCAACAATCAAGCGGCTGTATTCTGAAATAGCTTGGAGAGGTATTTTTACTTCGCTGCTGATGTTGCTGATAATATCTCGTGTACGCAGGTTTGCCTCACGAGCTTCATCGCGGGAACGTTCAAGTTCATCTTGCATGGCTCGCAGGCTGGAACTTTCCTCAATTAAGGCATCGTTGGCATTAATTAGATTTATTGAAAATTTACGTGCTTTGCGATAGAGTTTGTATAATATTATGAGGAATATTGACAGTACGAGGAGAAGGGCGACGGCTGTTATAATAAGGGTGTGATGATGCAAGACTTCAGCTTTCTGAGTCCTGATTTTAAGAGTATCATTTGTTGAACGAAGGTCATATACATCATACATAATCTGCAACTCACGATATTTTTCAAAGTCGCGCTGTTTGATGTAATCTTCAAGATAATTGATGTAATCTTTAGCAGCGTTATTGTAAATTGTTTTGTTATTGATGGAATCAGATGCTTCAAGTAAATATTGATAGAAACGACGCTGATTACGTTGATTATAAGGAATCGGTAGCTGCTCAATTAATAATGGAATCACTTCTTTATATCGTTTGTTCGCCATCAAGTAGCTTATTGTCGGCGTATGATATTGCTGAAATGTTGCGCGTGCATCAGAATCACGCTCGGCATAGAATTTAACTTTTTCATAGGCATTTTCAACCTCTTCAGGTGTCATTGCCGGATATCGGTAGAGCATATTCATATATCGGGCATAGAGAATTGCATCGTAGTTTCGGTAATTGCGACCCTCGTTGTGATACCGTTGTTCAAGATTGTCAATGATGGCAAGCAATTTTTTGTCAAGTTCGAGTGCTCGTTTATGATCGCCTACTTCGGTAAAAAGGTTACACCCCAAGGTGTAAACACAATTTCGTATAAAATAAGCCGACTCAGGTAGTTTTTCAACCAATTTCTGAAGATCGTCATAATAATGGATTGTAAAAGTCGGGTTTGCCGAGCCTTCAAGCATACAACAGATTCCATAAAGCAGTTCGACCTGTTCATAGATGTTAGAAGGCTCGTCATCGGCGAGTTTTGCAATGAACGATTTGAGTTTTATCAATCGAATCTCATCATCGACATAACGAGAGTTGTTGCGAATCTTATTCATTCTGATGAATGAAAGTGTGACTTGGCGATTTTCGTCATCGGGTAGTTTTTTTGCTTTCCCCAGAAGAATATCCTGGATGCTGTCTTGTCGCATAGATATCGCACTCACCTGGTGAATAATGTCGTGTTGAGTGTGAGTGTCGCCGATTCTGCCGGCGACATCAAATATATTCAAACCTACCTCACGGGCATGAACACGACCTGAAATATCAAATATGTCATACATGATTTTGATACTGTCTTGTGGCGTTTTTGCTTTTGACAAGTCTTCGTATAACTGACTTTGAATATGTTCCTTTTCTTTAAGCGAGAGTGATTGAGCTTTCACCTGAAATATTGTTGCCAGGGAAATCAGAACTATAGTAATTGTAACTCTAATCATTTATCGGGCTTTTTTTTATTTGGTCAGTGTGATGTGTGAATTAATTGGCAGGAATATTATATTTACATAATACCGGTTTCGCGGAGGTGTTGTTGCCATTTCCAGGCTGAGCGCATTATATCATCGATTGATGTGGTCGCTTTCCATCCGAGAACTTCATTGGCATGACGTGGGTCAGCCCAAACTTTTTCGATATCGCCATGACGACGTCCTACAATTTTGTGGGGAACTTTGACTCCGGTTGCACGTTCAAAGGCAGCAATGAGTTCCAGAACTGAAAGTCCGATGCCTGTACCAAGATTGAAGATTTCAATTGGCGCTTCACCTTTGTCTTCAAGCATGCGCTCAACCGCGATAACATGAGCTTTGGCAAGATCAACAACGTTGATGAAGTCACGGATGCACGAGCCGTCGGGCGTATCATAATCGTTGCCGAAAACGCTCAGCTCTTTGCGGATTCCCATAGCGGTTTGGGTCAGATATGGAATTAGGTTTTGAGGAACTCCGTTGGGGAGCTCGCCGATGAGTGCCGACGGATGAGCACCTACGGGGTTGAAGTAACGGAGAATTACACTCTTGAACGGTGCGCCCGAGTTAATGACATCGGTGATAATTTCTTCGCTGATTTGTTTAGTGTTACCGTAAGGCGATGTCGCTTTTTTGATTGGAGCAGCTTCTGTCACAGGGTTTTGGTCGGGTTCGCCATAAACGGTGCACGATGATGAAAATACGATTCCTTTAACTCCGTAACGTGGCATCAGATCAAGCAGATTCATCAGTGTGTTGAGGTTATTGCGATAATAGAGAATTGGTTTCTCTATTGATTCACCGACGGCCTTGCTTGCCGCAAAGTTGATGATGCCTTTGATGTCGTCATATTTTTCAAATAATGCGGTAAGGGCATTGATATCGGTACAATCTGCTTCAACAAAGTCGGGGCGTACTCCGGTAATCTTTTCGATGCCGTCGAGCGAGTCTTTGTTACTGTTTGACAAGTTGTCAATTATAACGGCCTTGTAGCCGGCATTGATTAGTTCAACTACTGTATGAGATCCAATGTAACCGGTTCCACCGGTAACGAGAATGCGGGGTTTTGCCATTGTTTCAGAGTCTTAAGGTTATAGCCTCTATAGAATATTTCTATAGAAAGTGCAAAGATAATAAATTTATTTTTAATTTCGCTCTTTAACGATACCTTTGCGATAGGCTGCTAAAAGTCTGTTCAAATCATCAACTTGGCGGATGAGTTCTTGACCTTTGTCTGTGTCGCGCACCTTTAAGCGTTTGGCTTTGTACTCGTTAAGCACGGTGTTTGATATGATGTCCTGACCATCTTCAATAGCTTTCTGGCGCGATTCAAACGGTTCGTGCTGAACAAGTTGGAATCCGCGGGAGTGGTAAACCAGAGTGTACCCCGCGATACCGGTTGTCGACTGGTAGGCTCTTGAGAAACCACCATCGATGACAAGCAATTTTCCATTGGCTTTTACGGGATTTTCGCCATTGATTGTTTTGACGGGAACGTGACCGTTGATTATATGGGCACCCTCGGTGTGAAGTCCGAATTCTCTTAAGATGCGGTCACAGATTTCCTCTTTATCGTGGAGGTTATAATAGTTGCCGCGAATCTCTTTGTGAGTTTCCTCATCGTCAATCAGATAGCGTTCAAATGTTGCCATCTTTGACTTGTCGAATAATGGAGAATCGGGACCGCACCACAAATACCACATATAGTCGATTTCATATTCATTGTCGCGGTCTGTCTCGTCGTTATCACTTCGACATGCAATCTGAACTAGTTCGTCAAGTCGGTCAAATAATGCTTTACCTGCAAATTTTGTTCCGTCGATGATGACTTTACGGAATGTTCCGTCAGGGTTGAGTGGCATTGAAGCGTGGAACATCAAGTTGTTGTTTCGGGCAAGATAGAATGATCCTCGACTCAGCAAACAATCAAGATGCTTGCGCAGTTTTTCGCTGTTTACAAACGAGTTGTGAAGTTGAGTGATAATCGTTTCTTCGGCAGACGAGAGCTCGTTGGGGTTGGCAGGGTCAATTGTGGGGAAATCGGTGTCGGTCAGTTTGTAATCAACGCCATCAATATTGATTGTCATGCGGTTGTAGTCGATGCGGCGCAACATGTTTCGGTCGTCCATTTTGAAGTCGGGACGTTTTTCGATCAGTTGTCCTTCCAGCTTCCATTGAATGATGCTGATAGCCTTGTGCATCTGTGCAAACATTCTCACTTCTCGGTCGGTATAAAAACGGTTGGCAAACTTGATTTTCGGTATGAAATTTTCAAGGTTGCTGTTATCGTATGTCTCCATCGCAAAAGTTCCGAGCGGCAATATGTTGATGCCGTACCCCTCTTCGAGAGTATCAAGGTTGGCATATCTCAGTGATATTCTGATAACGTTAGCTATTGAAGCATCATTGCCGGCAGCCGCACCCATCCATAGAATGTCATGATTACCCCATTGAATATCAACGTTATGGTAGTCACAGAGCGTATCCATAATGATATGTGCACCCGGGCCACGATCATAAATGTCTCCGATGATATGAAGGCTGTCGATTGCCAACCGCTGAATAAGCTCACACATTGCAACGATAAAATCATCGGCACGATGGGTCGAGATTATTGTCGATATAATCTGGTTGAAATAGGCGTGTTTGTTTGGGTCGGCTTCGGTCTCATGCAATAGCTCCTGAATGATGTAGCTGAAGTCTTTCGGGAGTGCTTTGTTAACCTTTGAACGTGTATATTTTGATGATACACTTTGGCAAACTTTCACGAGTCGGTTAAGGATTATCTCATACCATTCGGGCATGTTTTTTTCGGTTTGGCGCACGAGTCGGAGTTTCTCGCGGGGATAGTAGATGAGGGTGCAAAGATCCTTTTTGTCGTCCTCGCGAAGTGTGTTACCAAAAATTTCGTTGACTTTACGTTTGACAGTGCCCGATGCGTTTTTCAAAACGTGTTGAAACGCCTCATATTCGCCGTGAATATCAGTCAGAAAGTGCTCGGTACCTTTTGGCAGGTTGAGGATTGCCTCAAGGTTGATGATTTCTGTACTCGCCGATGCGATTGTCGGGAACGAGCGTGAAAGCAGTTTGAGATAGCGAAGGTCAGCCGAGAGTTCGGCGGTTGTATAATTGAGATATTGTGTCATCTTGTTAAATTATTGAGATTGCAATAAATAGCAGTGAAAATACAAACATTGTTACGGCTGTCATTCCCAAAACGGGAGTCAATGCTGAACCATGACGTGAGGTTAACATTCGCCATAATATAACGTGTATGAGTAAATACACGGCAGAGATTATCCATCCGGCTTCCATTTTTTTCCAAATCGGTATCATAACCGCCTGTGATAGAAGCCCGTTGAACATATAAATCTTAGAGACAGCCTGTTGTCCGAAGATGACTGCCAGCGTGCGTTTATTGACGGCTCGGTCATCTTCGATATCACGATAGTTGTTGACAATCAGAACGTTTGCACCCATCACACCGATAGCGACTGATAGGAGTAATGCTTCGGCCATAAAGACCCCTGTGGCTACATATACGGTCAGATTAACCGGTATAATTCCAAAGAAAAATATAACGGCAATCTCGCCCAATCCGTGATGAGAAAGGGGGTAAGGTCCTGAACTGTAGGCTATGACACCGATGGTAATCAAAATGCCGGCTCCAATGAGCCACCATCCCCCTTGGTATGCAATCCAAAGTCCTATCATACAGGCAACTGCAAGCGTACCGAATGTCGCATTTTTCATTGCAGTTGGTGTAATGTCTCCCTCGGTTACACCGCGTCTCGGACCTTCACGACCCGGTCGGTCAAGCCCGTTTTTATAATCAAAATATTCGTTGGCAAAGTTTGATGAGATTTGGCATAGCAACGCAAATAAACAGCAGGCAATCACTACCTTAAGACTATAACCGGTTGGGCAGCTTATTGCCACACCCCATGCCGTCGCAACTCCGGCAAGCGAAACGGGGAGCGTTCTAAGTCTCATTGCTTCAATCCATGCTTTTATCATAACAGTCTGTTTATATTTAACTTATTCGGCTGAAATCAACAGCTTTATCAAAATTTTCTCGGAGGTTTAACAATAGAACCGAGTGAATCGGTTTGGAGAGTGCAGGGTCATCTTCAAGAATTGCTTCGGCTTGATCGCGCGCAAGTTGTACAATCTGTTGATCTGTAGCAAGATTGGCTATTTTCAAGTCAAACGCTATACCGCTCTGAAGTGTTCCCTCGATATCGCCGGGTCCTCTCATTTTAAGGTCTGCCTCGGCAACGACAAACCCGTCGTTGGTTGATGTCATAATCTCTAATCGCTCACGGGTGGTCTTGGCTATCTGTGGCTTGGTCATCAATACGCAGTAACTTTTATCGGCTCCACGTCCGACGCGTCCGCGCAGCTGATGAAGTTGGGACAATCCGAATCGTTCGGCATTTTCGATAACCATTGTGGTGGCATTGGGAACATTGACGCCGACCTCGATAACTGTCGTAGCTACGAGTATGCGTGCTTTCCCCGACACAAAATCGTTCATTCGGCGGTCTTTCTCTGCTGTTTTCATCTTGCCGTGGACGTATGTTGCTTCGTAGCTCGGGAACGTTTCGCAAATTGTTTCATATCCTTCTTCAAGGCTTTTTAAATCAAGTTTTTCGTTATCTGAAATCAACGGATATACAACATAGACCTGACGTCCCATTGCCAGCTGACGACCAATTGAAATGTTGACCATTTCGCGACGAGTGTCATAACAGATCATCGTGTCAACCGGCTTGCGTCCCGGCGGTAATTCGTCGATAACCGACACATCGAGATCGCCGTAAAGTGTCATTGCCAATGTTCGCGGAATAGGCGTAGCAGTCATCACCAAAACGTGAGGTAAAATGCTGTTTTTAGTCCATAATCGGGAACGTTGCATCACACCAAATCGGTGCTGCTCATCGATAACAACAAAACCGAGATTGCGGAATTTTACAGTGTCTTCAATCAGGGCATGTGTCCCGACAATCATCTGTATATCACCCGATAAGAGTCCCTCGTGAATTTCTCGACGTTCCTTAGCTTTTGTTGACCCGGTGAGAAGTCTGACGTTGATACCGATTGGTGCCACAAGTTCACGCAGTGTCAGGTAGTGCTGTGTTGCAAGAATTTCGGTCGGCGCCATCAGACAAGACTGATAACCGTTGTCAATAGCAATAAGCATTGTCATAAGGGCAACCAGCGTTTTTCCGCTGCCTACATCGCCTTGCAAGAGTCGGTTCATCTGTCTGCCCGACCCCATGTCGTGGCGAATCTCCTTTATAACTCGCTTTTGGGCATTGGTCAAATCGAACGGTAACTGACGCTCGTAGAAAGTGTTGAAAAACTCGCCCACGCGATTGAATCTGATACCGTCGGCGCGTGCGGCTCTCATCAGGGAGTGACGTCGAAGGTTGAGCTGAATGTAGAATAACTCTTCAAATTTCAAGCGGAAACGCGCTTTTTGGAGCGTGGCGGTGTCGGTTGGATTGTGAACTGCAACAAGTGCCTCACGTAGTGGCAAAAGTTTCAGCACATCAATCACATCGGTTGAAAGAGTCTCGGCTACCGGTCGCAAGGTTGACAGCAGATTCATTACCCATGTGAAAATAGTGCGTGACCCGATTCCGGCATTACGCAATTTCTCGGTTAGAGGATAAACCCCTCGAAGTCCGCCGGTTGCAGTAGTCGAGCCAACAGGGTCAATCTCGGGGTGAACCATCTGTCGGGTGCCGTTAAATTCGCCCGGCTTGCCAAAAAGGATATACTCGTTACCTGTCTTGTAGGCTTGTTTTATTTGTGAAATTCGACGGAACCAGACAATCTCTATTGTTGCCGTGCCATCAGTGAATAGTCCGATCAATCGGCTCTTTGCTCCCTCGCCAACAATATTGAAAGCCAGAAACTTACCTTTAATCTGTAAAGCGGGCATTTCGCCTCGCAGGTCAACAATATTGTATATTTTTGAACGATCGACATAGTGCGACGGAAAGTGATGTAAAAGGTCATAGTAGGTCTTTATTCCAAGTTCGCGACCGATGAGGTCGGCTCGTTTTGGACCAACTCCTTTCAAAAACTTTATGTCGATTCGTCGTAGTGAGTTCATTTTTGATGGCAGCGCATGATTGCCTCAGCTATTTCAATATCAAGTGGATTAGTTATTTTGATGTTTTCGGGTGAGCCGTCAACAAGTTCGATTTTGGTTTTGCCTGCCGATGCCATCACCGATGCATCGTCGGTCCAGTCCGATTGTTCGGGCATTTGATATGCGATTTGCAACTCAACGAGATTAAATCCTTGGGGAGTTTGAACGGATCTGTATTGGCTACGGTCAACCGGATGCGACCCGGTCGGGTCAAGTTCTCTGATAGAGTCGGTCAATGGAATTGCCGGGATTACACCATCGCTTTCTTTTGAAATGAGACAGTCAATCACATGCTTAACGGTTTGTTCGTTAACCAACGGTCGCGCACCATCGTGAATCAATACGAGGTCATCCTTGCCGGAATTGCTGATTGAGTTGAGGGCATTTGCAACCGATTGAGCACGTGTCGCTCCGCCGTAGATCACAATGGGCGAGTTAAAATTATGAGTTTTGCATAAGTCATCCCAGAGTTGTTGCATATCACGACTGATAACAAGCGTGATTTCAGCATCTGACAGCGCGCGACGCATCGCCTCAATCGTATGCATCAATATCGGGCGTCCGGCAAGCAGACAGTATTGTTTCGGAACGTCTGCGCCAAATCGGCTTCCCGAACCGCCTGCTACTATGATTGTATGTATTTTGACTGTACTCATCTTTAATTTTTTGCAAAATTAGCGATTTTTTCTCACTCGCTGACAACTTTCATTGCTATTCTGAATCCCTGAGCCGGAGGAACGAGATCTATTTCTCCGTCAACAAGTCGATTATTCTCTATTTTTGCGCTGTTCAACGGTTCAAAAATGCCATGTTCAACCATAAATCGCCCGGTCGAACCTTCAGCGATAAACCGGTCTCGCAAAATCAAGGCGACAACTCCCATAGTTTTTCTAAGATTCAGTTCGATGCAGGGCGCAAGCTGACCATTGTTTTGAACCATCATGTCAACTCCGAGCCAGCCTTCATAGTCGTTCTTGATTATGTCGTTTAAGACCGTTTCGAGTTTGTTAGCAATACTTGAAAGATTAATTTCATTTAGCTGCTGTTCAACCTGTTGCTTTAAAACTGATTCAGGCAAAAGAAGATTGCCCGTATAGGCTGTGCCGACTGTGTCAAAAAGTGACAATCCGCGATACTCAACTTTGCCATTTACGGCATAAAATAACATCGCAAAATCGGTTTTTCGGTCAAGTAGCGGTTCTATGATTACGCTCCCTTGACGGCGTATGATTCCTTCAGCATTTTTTAATATCGTTTCGGTATTGGTGGTATTTGATAAAAACACTCCTCGTCCGGTACTCGACCAGGGCGATTTCATGACAAAATGACCACCGAAATGATTGACAGCTTTGGCTATTTCGTCTGAGGTGGAAGCCTCGACGGCGAGTGGGGGAGTGGTAATCCCGAGAAGCGACAATTGACGGTTGATTTCGATTGATGTGCGACGATGGCTGAGCTGTCTCATCCGTTCTATAGTAACGTCATCGGGCAAGCAACTTCGATTAATCCCCGCCGATGTCAATTTTGTCACTATTGCCGGTGACCAGCCCCACGGTTCACCCTTTGATTGACTTGGGGCGGTGTTTGACACATTAACATCGAGGTTAAACATCACGCAAATATTGTCAATCCAATTTTCAACTCCTGATTTATCAGCGATTACTGTGTCGCCCGACTTGGCAAGCCACATAGGCAATAAGGCACCACACCGTGCAAGCAATACTGCGTTACGAGGTGGCGTATAGACCTTATTCCCCGATGCAAGGGCAAGGTCGTTTTCGGGGTTGAAAATAAAACTTTTCATTGCTTATTGACAAAATGATTGACAAATCGTTACAAAATTAAGGAATATGTTAGCGATAAGGCTTAATAGTTAACGTATTTTAACTTTGCGAATACAATGAATTATGTAATTTTGCAACATTAATTTATTAAACATATTAAATTGACCGATGACTATAAAAATTCTGATTGTAGATGATGAAGAATCAATCTGCGAGATTCTGAAATATAATCTTGAAAAAGAGGGCTTTGATGTCGACTGTGCTTATAGTGCTGAAGAGGCGTTGACGCTTGACATTGCTTCGTATTCGCTTTGTATTGTCGATATCATGATGGACACTATGAGCGGATATGATTTCTTGAAACGTCTTCGCAACAATGCCGCCACCGAGCGTGTTCCCGTAATCTTCTGCTCAGCTCTCAATGGCGAGGATGATACCGTAATGGGACTTAATATTGGAGCCGATGATTATATTACAAAACCGTTTGTAATCAGTGAGGTTATTGCTCGTGTTCGTGCGGTGCTCCGTCGTTACGCATCTGCTCCGGCTGCTCCTTATATGGCGGCAGGAATGCCTGCTGTCGCTCCGTCAATACCGGTAACCAATGCTCCTAAGTCATCATACGAGCCCGATGTGACGTTCAAGACTCTTCGTCTTGATCGTAACGAAAAAGTTTGTTATCTCAATAACGAGCCGATTCACCTTACTCGTAAAGAGTTTGACCTTCTTCTTTTCTTCTTGACTCACCGTAATCGCATATACTCGCGTAACGAAATCATTAGCCAGGTTTGGTCGGGCGATGTTGTTACAAACCGCACCGTTGATACAAACCTTACTCGACTCCGTAATAAAATAGGCGAATACAGCGCAAATATTTCAACTCGTCTTGGTTTTGGCTATGGCTTCTTTGAAACTGTCTAATTATCAGACTCGAATTTTTGTCCCGATCGTAGTTCTTGTTTGGCTTTTTGTTATTTTTCTCAGCGTTTTTCACTATTATCGTAGTGTGAATTACAAGAGAAGTGTTCTGAAGGCAAATATTGACTTGATTACCAACCGTGTTGTCGAAAGTTTTGAAACTGATGATATGGTTGCAGCCAATAAGTTCCTTACCTGGATTGATAAGTATTATACAACGACCGACCTTGACGATGTCAGTGTGGCGGTTTTTGATACTCAGACCGAAGAAAAAGTTGCTTCTGCCGGTTTTCAACTTCCCAAGCCTAACATTTCTGAACTGAAACGTCGCGGAGAGTTTTCTACGTCTGATATAGAAGCTATTAACGATGATGGCACACCGATTGATCTTGGTGATCGTGAGTTGTTTTATTATCGTACTCGTACAACAGACGACGGACGGTATCTTGTTCAGACGGTGATGCCGCTTACAGCTATGTCGGCTCAATCTATCGCATACTCTCCGGTATTTATTATTACCATTGTTATTGTAGCGATATTGGTGACGGTTATCCTTTATTTCTTTACTGCTCACCTTGCCAAAAATATTACGGCTCTTCGTGATTTTGTCGATCACGCTGTGGCTGAAAAAGATACGATCCCGGTTGAAGATTTTTCAAAAGATGAGCTCGGTGATATTTCCCGTAAAATTGTTGAGTTGCATGTCGAACGTGTGAAAGCGATGAAGAATCTTGAACACGAACATCAGATTGCTTTAAGGGTTACTGAAGAAAAGAGTCAGATGAAACGACAGCTCACCGACAACCTCAATCACGAGTTGAAAACTCCTATCGGTATTGTCAAGGGTTATGTCGATACTTTGCTCGAAAACCCTGATATTGATGCCGATACACGTAATCACTTCTTGTCAAAATCGGCTATTCAGATTAACCGTTTGTCAACAATGTTGAGCGATATCTCGACAATTACCCGTCTTGAAGAATCGGCTTCAACTATCCCGACTGAGAAACTTGATTTCCAAGAAGTTGTGTTCACCACTGCCAACGATATTGTAGAGAGTGGTATCAACAATAATATGGAGTTTATTTATGACATTCCGTTTGATACATTCATTCGCGGTAACTTCAATCTGCTCAGTGCTGCAATTACCAATTTGGCTAAAAATGCTGCTAACTATAGTGAGGGAACTGAAATGGGTATCAAACTCATTAATAAAAATAAAAACTTCTATACATTCTCGTTCTATGATAATGGCAAAGGTGTCGATTCGACTCACTTGTCTCATCTATTTGATCGATTCTATCGTGTTGATTCGGGACGTAGCCGTAAAAACGGCGGAACTGGTCTCGGTCTCCCGATTGTAAAAAGCAGTATCCTCACCCTCGGCGGTACAATTTCGGTTAGAAACCGTAAGGGTGGCGGTCTCGAATTTCTATTCACTCTACCTGTTTGGCACGACTAATTGCCGTTGCCTTTAACAACGTTATTACATTATTGACTCATGGCACAAAAACCATCAATCCCGAAGGGAACACGCGACTTCTCGCCAGTTGAAATGGCGCGTCGTAACTATATATTCGATACAATTCGTGACGTATTCCGTCTCTATGGCTACCGTCAGATTGAGACTCCGGCAATGGAAAATCTCTCAACCTTGATGGGGAAATATGGCGAGGAAGGTGACAAACTTCTTTTTAAAATCCTTAACTCAGGAGACTACATGAGGGATGTCGATATGACAATGCTCCGGAATGGTGACCTCAATCGCGTAGCCGCACAGCTTTGTGAAAAGGGTTTGCGCTATGACTTGACCGTTCCGTTTGCACGCTATGTCGTTCAGCACCGAAATGAAATCACGTTCCCTTTCAAACGTTTCCAGATTCAACCTGTTTGGCGTGCCGACCGTCCTCAAAAAGGTCGCTATCGTGAATTCTATCAGTGCGATGCCGACGTAGTTGGTTCTGATTCGCTCCTCAACGAAATCGAATTGCTTTCGATGATTGATGAAGTGTTCCGCCGCTTGAAAATTAACATTGAAATCAAACTTAACAACCGTAAGGTGCTCGCCGGTATTGCAGAATATATCGGAGCTCCCGAAAAAATTATTGATATCACGGTCGCTATCGACAAGATTGACAAAATCGGGCTCGATGCTGTTAAGGAAGAACTTGCCGAGCGTGGTTTGTCAGCCGAAGCTGTTGAAAAGCTTACCCCGGTATTGCTTATCGACGGTACAACCGAGGAGCGCATTGAAAAATTGGCTAAAATCATTGGTGAAACCGAATCGGGTCGTCTTGGTATTGAAGAATTGAAAACTGTCTTTGACGGTGTGAAAAAAGTCGGCATCGAAGCCCGCATCACTCTTGACGTTTCGCTCGCTCGCGGCTTGAACTACTATACCGGAACAATTATCGAGGTTAAAGCACTCGATGTTGAAATCGGCAGTATCACCGGTGGAGGTCGCTATGACAACCTGACCGGTATTTTCGGACTCAAAGATGTGTCGGGCGTTGGTATCTCGTTTGGCGCTGACCGTATCTATGACGTGCTCAACACACTTGATCTATACCCCAAAGATACTCTTGCGGCGGTCGATGTTATGTTTGCCAATATGGGCGAAAATGAGGCTGCAGTTTCGATGAAGATGCTTCGACAATTGCGCTGTGCCGGCATTGCGGCTGAAATCTATCCCGATGCGTCAAAAATGCAGAAACAAATGAAATATGCCGATGCTCTCGGTGTTAAATATGTTGCTATCGTGGGCGAGACCGAAGCTGCCGATGGAACCCTTACTCTGAAAAATATGGCTACCGGCGATCAGCAAACTGTCACACCCGATGAGGCTATTGCGATCATCAAAGCCTGATACACATTATATAATATAGAAATCATCTCTTATGAAAAAAATATTTACAGTCATCGCCCTTTTGGTTGCTCTGATCGGAACATCGTTTTCTTCATCGGCTCAGTTCCGCTATGGTCCGATGGTAGGCGTTGACATCACAACCCTCAAGTTCAAACAAAACCTTGTGACAATTGATCAGAGTGTCGGATATAACGCCGGTGTGCAGTGCGAACTCATGTTCCCCGGCATTGGTCTTGGCTTGAACTTCGGTTTGCAATATCAGCAACGAGGTGCCATAATGCATCTCGGTCAAAAAGAAATCTGGGCTTCTCAAGGACTTGGTAACGAGCGCAGTTATCTCCACTATGCCGCCATTCCGTTCAACCTCCGCTTTAAATGGACCCGCATGAATGGGCTTGAAGAATTTATCGCACCATACGCGTTCGGCGGACCTGTCTTTGGCTTCTTGTTGGCTCACAATAAAGTGCCAGCCCTCAAATATACAGGAGCTGAGGTCGGCCTACAATGTGGTATCGGCTTTGAACTTTACAAAAAATGGCAGGTTGAGGGTAGCTATATGTGGGGTATGAGCCGTGCTTGCCAAACCAAATTACTCGATGATTTGACCGCTGCCAACCGCGGTTGGAGCGTCAGAGTAGCCTACCTTTTCTAAGTATTCCGCCTCGTAGGGAAAAGTTCTGAAAATTCCACCACGTAGGGACATGCTTTTGGCATGTTATAATATATAAGAGAGTTATGCCAATTTTGACATAACTCTTTTTCGTATGAAGCAAACAAAAAGACGAATCGGAATTCCAATTCGTCTTCATTAGTGGCGGGAGGAGGACTCGAACCTCCGACCTTTGGGTTATGAGCCCAACGAGCTACCACTGCTCCATCCCGCGATGTTTTACGAGTGCAAAGGTACGGACTTTTAGCTTAATGACCAAATATTTTGGCGTTAAAAAACATTAACCCCTATTTTTAACCTATTTTGTTGACAAAAGCGTTATATTTGTAAAATCTTATAAAATAGCATTTAAAATGGAAAATATAGTTGTCCTCGACGGATATGTTGCAAATAGCGGTGACCTCTCGTGGGAACCCCTCGCTCAGCTCGGTAAACTTACTGTTTATGACCGAACTCCTTCTGATTTGGTTGTAGAACGAGCTGCCGATGCCACAATCATCATTATTAACAAGGTAAATATCACTGCTAAAGTAATGGAGCAGTTGCCCAAACTGCGTTATATCGGACTACTGGCAACCGGATTTAATAATGTCGATATTGTGGCTGCACGTGAGCGTGGCATCACCGTAACAAATGTTCCGGCTTACAGCACCGATTCGGTCGCCCAGAATATTTTTGCCCATCTGTTGAATATCACGAACCGTGTCGCGCTCCATTCCGATAGTGTCAAGCGTGGCGATTGGACCCGTTGCACCGACTTCAGCTATCGTTTGATCACAATCGAACAGCTTGCCGGCTTGACAATGGGTATATATGCTCTCGGTCATATCGGATTAAAGGTCGCAGAAATCGCCCATGCGTTTGGCATGAACGTGATCGCACTCACATCGAAACCTCAGGACAAACTCCCCGAATATATAACAAAGGTTGACCGCGACACGCTTCTTAAACAGTCAGATGTATTGTCGCTCAATGCTCCATTGACACCCGACAACCGTCACTTTATCAATCGTGAATCACTTGCATTGATGAAGCAGTCAGCAATCCTTTTGAATGCGTCACGCGGTCCGTTAATCGACGAAAATGCTCTTGATGAAGCTCTCAACAAGCGACAAATAGCCTATGCCGGACTTGATGTGCTTGAGGTAGAACCGGCGTTGCCCGATAATCCGCTGTTGTCCAACAAATATTGTGAGATTACGCCCCACATTGCCTGGCAGTCAACCGCCGCCCGCACCCGTCTGCTCGAAACCGTCATCTCAAACCTCCAGCACTACCTTGACGGTGATCCGGTGAATGTTGTGTCTTAAATTGAATAATGATTTTCGATGAGAAAGAGTTAACAGATTACCATTTTCACCAACGTCGGCTTCGTTGAAAACGAAGAATTTAACTAACTCAGTCATGGCTCGAAGAGCCTTGGCTGAGATCATTGACCATCCACCCTCATTACTTCGTCGACGACGAAGAACATGTCAGCGATTAATTTTGCATTATGCATTATGAATTAATTGAATTTTTTCGTAACTTTGCAGTGCAATTCACAAAGAATTGTTGCTAAATGAACAGTATATCATATAAGATTGCAACATCATCCCCGAGAGTGACCAACTGGGGATATCTTGAAAACTGGAAAAGCACAGCTCCGGTTGAGACTTGTCTATAATCAAGTCTCTCTCAGTTATGTAATCTGAGAAAAATTCATCCAAAACTTCTTTAAATTTACTTTATGAACAATCTTCGATTGCTCACAGGATTATTGTTAATAGTTCTGTCGAGCGGCGGAGTGTGTGCTTATGGTCAATCGGTTATTACTCTTGAATATATTTTTGAGACTGCCGAAGCCAATAGTGCGCAGCTTCGACCATCAGTCACCGCTCAGACTGAAGCCGAGCGGGAAATCAGTGTAGCCCGTGTAGGGCGTCTGCCTGAAATCAATGCATCGCTGTCATTAAGTTATATCGGTGACGGATTTACAACCAAACGCAATTTCAGCGATTATCAGAAAGCTCCGATTCCGCATTTCGGTAACGGACTTACAGTTAATATTACACAGCCTGTTTATACCGGCGGGGCTGTAACAAGTGCCATCGAACTTGCCGAACTGAAATCTACTGCTGCAAGATATGCCGCAGACTTTCAACGCGACAACATCCGCTTTCAACTCACCGGTTTATATCTTGATATCTATAAGTGCAATAATTTAAGAAGCGTTGTAGAAAAAAATATAACTGCAGCGCAAAAGGTACTTCAAGAAATGAGAGCAAGATATGAGCAGGGTACTGCATTGCAAAACGACATCACCCGATATGAATTACTCGTCTCAAATCTTGAACTTCAGTTGGTTAAAATCAATAATACGATTGGTATTCTAAACACCAACCTTGTGACGATTGCCGGGTTGCCCGAAAATACAGTTATAGTGCCTGACAGTACGATTCTTGCCCGTTCTTTGCCGAAGGATGGTGCAGCATGGTGGCAGGCTGAAGCTGAGCAAAATTCGCCATCGCTCAGCCTCGCCCGTTCAGGAGTTGATATAAGTAGAAAGGCAGAGTCACTGGTGCGTTCAGAACGTATGCCTAAGATTGGTTTACAGGCGGCATGGAACGTTGACGGACCGATACTCGTAGAGGTTCCGCCAATCAACCGAAATCTGAGTTACTGGTATGTCGGGGTCGGAGTTAGCTATAATATTTCATCACTCTATAAGACCAATAAATCGCTTGCTAAAAGTCGCGCTGCCACGCAGCAGGCTCTTGAGCAATTTGATGTGGTGCGAGAAAACCTGTCGCTTGCTGTCAATGCTGACCACGTCCGTTATCTCGAAGCCTACGAGGAGCTTAAAACACAACAGAAAAGTGTGGAACTTGCAGAGCGGAACTATAACACCACCTCGACACGTTATTCAGCCGACATGGCGTTAATAACCGATATGCTTGATGCAGCAAACTCAAAACTCGATGCTGAGCAACAACTTGTCAATGCCCGCATCAACATCATTTACTATTATTACAAACTCTTGTTTACATCAGGAAAGATATGACACATCGCAGTAAAAAAATACTCTCTTATATAATCACAATCGTAGTAATCGTTTCAGCCGGTATCTGGGTTGCTTCACGATTTATTCATCTCGGTAACGTTGAGTTTACCGATAATGCTCAGGTACGTCAGCAGATTGTACCAGTAAATAGCCGTGTTCAAGGCTATATTAAAGAAATACTCTTCAACGAGTATGAGCAGGTAAAGAAGGGTGATACACTTGTTATAATCGACGATGCTGACCTGCGCCTCAATGTCGCTCGTGCTCGTGCCGACTATCAGAATGCTCTTGCCGGACGTGATGTTGCTCACCGCTCGGTTACATCAGCTTCGGCTAATGTCGCTGTCAGCGAGGCTTCAATTGCCGAGGCAAAGGTCGTTATGGAAATGGCTGCCACCGATTTGGCTCGTTATGAAAAGCTTCTCTCTCAGGACGCCGTGACACGTCAGCAGTATGACGGAGCAAAGACTGATTATGAAGCAAAGAAAGCACGTTATGAAATGCTTTCACGTCAGCGCTCAGCAACCTCAACAGTGGTGGATGTAAACCGTCAGCGCATATCTCAGTCAGAAGCCGGCATTGAATTGGCACAGGCACTTCTTGAAACCGCTGAGCTAAATCTAAGCTATACAGTTATTACAGCTCCTTGCGATGGTTATACTTCGCGCAAAGAGATACAGGTTGGTCAACTCGTTCAACCCGGTCAGACCCTTCTTGACATTGTAGATTCCAACGATATATGGGTCACAGCCAATTATAAAGAAACTCAACTTCATCACATAGAGCCTGGTAGCAATGTTGAGATAAAGGTTGATGCAATTCCCGATGTTACATTCCACGGCACTGTTAAGTCCATCTCTACGGCAACAGGAGCTTCGTTATCATTGTTGCCTCAGGATAACTCAGCAGGCAATTTCGTAAAAGTGCGTCAGCGCGTTCCGGTCAGAATAGAGTTCAGTGCAGAAAATAAGCCGGAAAATATGGCTAAATTGCGTGCCGGAATGAATGTAGAATGTTTTGTGAAATACTGATATGGCTGACTGGCACGCCCCTCAGGGACCGTTTGACATACCTGATGTCCCCAATTACATTCCCCGTAAACTAAAGCCCTATCTGTTTATATTTTTTGTACTGATAGTCCAGTTTTCGGGCGGAGTATATCTTGCCGCTGCCTCGGATATGGTAGGTGCGACTGCTTTAATGCAGGAGGATATTCTGATGGCGGGATATGCCTCGCTGATAGGAATGGCTATAAACTTTGCCGTGATGTTTCGCATAAAGTTTAGGTTCTCGACCCGATTGCAACTTTTGGTGTCTGCTGCGGTATTGATAGTCGCCAATTTAATATGTGCACATACAGCATGTGTGCCATTATTGGTGGTAACCTGTTTTATTGCAGGGTGGTTCCGTATGCAGGCAACATTTGCATGTAATTCAACTATTCAGCTTTGGCTCACTCCCGTGCGAGATATGGCAATATTTTTCTGCTATGTTTATATTATAGTTGACAGCGTAATTCAGCTTAGTGGTATCGCCACGATTTACACTGCGTTTTTCTCTCAATGGGAATATATGCACTGGATTATGGTTGGATTGCTCGCACTTATGATGCTGATGGTAATGATTCTTGTAAAACCTGTAAGAGGTCCGATGTTCATTCCTTTGCTTGGAATTGACTGGATAGGAGCAATTCTTTGGGCAGGATTTATGATGTGTTTCACATTCATCTGCGTTTATGGCAACTATTACGATTGGTGGGATGCTGTAGAAATTAGAGGAGCAACTTTAATCGGGCTTGCTTGTCTCGGTATAAATCTATGGCGAGCCTCGTTCCTTCATCATCCTTATATAAGCTTTCAGGCGATGAAGAACCGAAATGTAATTCGCGCAACCGGAATTTATCTTGTCTTTTTCACACTCATTGCGACAGAGCACGTTTTTGAACACAGCTATGCCGCCACTGTTCTCGGCTTTGACGAAACAAACCTTATTGACCTCAACTGGTATGTGTTTGCCGGAATAATTGCCGGATGTGCTTTTACCTATTTCACTTTCGCCCTGCGGAAATGGAGATACAAAACTATGACCGCCATAGGTTTTGCTCTCGCGATAGTATATCTTGCTTACTTCTACTTCTTTATTGACTATGGCGTTGAGAAGGAAATGCTGTTTATACCCTTGTTCTTCCGTGGCGCAGCTTCAGTAATTATCTCGATTGTATTCTTGACCTCGATAGTACAAAGTGGTTTACCATTTCAGGTATTTCCTCAAGCCCTTACTATCAACGGCTTCACAGGCGCAGTGATGGGCGCAACGTTCGGACCTGCTGTCATAGGAGAATTTCTCTGTCACACAATGGCTAAAAATGCGACACTCCTTGGAGTTAGTATCACCAATACGAACCCCGATATTATCCATGCTCTGCTTGGTCAGTTATATGGGACGGTGCAGATTCAGGCATTAGTCGTGTCAATGAAAGAGATCTATGGGTGGTTACTTATTGTTGCACTCGCATCTTTGACAGTGATTCTATTAAGTTTTGGTCCTGTAAGGCCGTTTGCAATCTTTCCGAAATGGAGTAAAATTCGCCATATTGTCAAACACTTGGTTAGAACAAATAAAAGTTATTTGACAATGCAGTGACTTAATTTAGCAATGATTTTTCGATGGCATATCGGGGACGGTGTTTAACCTCGATGAAGATTTTGCCGATGTATTCGCCGACTATTCCGATTGCTATCAGAATAAGGCTGCCGAGGAACCAGACTGAGAGCATTAGGGAGGTCCAACCGGGAACGACACTGTCGCCAAACCAATAAGATCCCAAGATATAGAGGGCTACGATGATGTCGATTAGCAGTAATGATATTCCCGTCAGGAAAATCCATCGCATCGGACGTGCCGAGAACGATGTTATGCCGTCAATCGAGAAGCTCAACATCTTTGAGAGCGGATATTTTGATTCGCCAGCCACACGCGGATTACGGACGTAGGTCACAATCGCCGTCTTTAGTCCGATTAACGGGATAATTCCTCTCAAAAACAGATTTTGTTCACCATATTCCGATAATAACTTCAAAGCACGGTTGCTCATTAAACGGTAGTCGGCGTGGTCATATACGGTTTCGAGTCCCATGCTGTTTTGGAATGAGTAGAAGCCGTGGGCGGTCACTCGTTTGAACCATGTGTCGGACTCTCGTGACGATCTGACGCCAAAGACTATTTCGGCGTCATCGTCACGATATTTTTTTACCATTTCGACTATCGCTTCAGGGTCATCCTGCAAGTCGGCATCGATAGATACAGCGATGTCGCAGTGATCCATTGCGGTCATCAGTCCGGCGAGGAGTGCGTTCTGATGACCTCGATTATGAGCAAGTGAAATTCCTTTCAGTCGGCTATCTTTTGAGTGGAGTTGCTCAATCGTTTCCCATGTCAAATCGCGACTTCCATCGTTGACACATAAAATATAGCTGTCATCGCCAATCAACGACTCTGCGCTCATTTGGTCAAGCAGATTCAAAAGCGCGTCAGCCGTGATCGGCAGTGCTTTTTCTTCGTTATAGCAGGGAACGACTATAGCCAGTCGTGGAGTTTTGGAAGTCATAGGAATTGGAATTTAAAATTAGAATTTAATCGGGCCAGCATTCGGTTTTGTCAGCGATTTCGGGGATTGCCGATTTGTGATAGACAGGGTCTTTGCCCTCTTTTAGCTGACGGCGATAGTCTTTCAGGCAAAGGAAAGAGTAGCGGCCGAGAATGATGATTGCGATGATGTTGCAGAGAGCCATCAATGCCATTGTGATATCGGCGATTGCCCAGACAACATCAAGCGAAACGATTGCGCCAATCATAACGACACCCCCCACGCACACTCTAAGAATATTGCGGAGTTTGACGCTCGGATTGATAAAACGCAGGTTTGCTTCGCCAAAGAAATAGTTGGCGAGAATCGATGAGAAGGCAAACATGATCACGGCAAGTGCTACGAAGATCACAGCAGCATTACCGACTTCGTTTTCGAGAGCACGCTGGGTTAGCTCGATTCCAGTCAGTCCGCTGTCAAAGACTCCGCTGCAAAGGATGATGAATGCGGTTGCCGAGCAAACAAAGAGAGTGTCGGTGAATACGCCAAGTGTCTGGATGAGTCCCTGTTTAACGGGGTGGCTAACAGCAGCCGTAGCAGCCGCGTTAGGGGTTGAACCCTCACCGGCTTCGTTACTGAACAAGCCTCGCTTAACGCCTTGAATTACAGCCATACCGAGTGTACCTCCAAGAGCCTGATTGAACCCGAATGCGTTTTCAACGATAAGTTCCATAACGTGGGGGAACATGGTGATGTGGGTGAGGACAACGTAAAGAGCGAGTCCGATATACATCAGAGCCATAATCGGCACGATAATCTCATTGATTTTGGCAATACGCTGAATACCACCGCAAATAATGGCAAGAGTAAGTACCGAGCAGATGCCACCGAAAATCCAGGAATCAACGCCAAACGATGATTTAAGGGCGATTGCCATTGTGTTACTCTGAACTGAGCTGAACGCAAGGCTGAAGGTGATGGTAATGAGAATTGCAAACAGGTTGGCATACCAGCGTTTACCGATACCTTTCATTATATAATAGGCGGGCCCACCGATATAGCTGTGGTCGCCACGGATTTTAAACAATTGAGCGAGTGTAGATTCAACAAATGCGTTGGCTGACCCAAGGAGTGCAACAACCCACATCCAGAAGATTGCACCGGGACCGCCCAAAACGATTGCGATAGCAACACCGGCAATATTTCCGGTTCCGACACGGGCTGCGAGTGAAACAACAAACGCCTGGAACGAGCTGATTCTCTTCCCGGTTGGCTCGTTAAGGTCGGCTGCATCGTCATGCTTGTGTCCTGAATTAACGAGCAGACGAAACATTTCGCCTATCATGGTAAACTGTACACCCTTGAGTCGGATTGTGAAATAAATTCCGGCACCCAACAGCAGGGCAACGAGGATGTAGGTGCTTAAAAAGTCATTGATTGAGTTGATTATCTCCATTGTGAGTTTTGTTTGATGGTTTATTTTTCGTCTTTTTTGTCTTTTATAGTGATGAAGTCGTCGATAACAACTTCTTCAACTTCTGCCGGGGCAGCGGTTTGTGGATTTGGATTGTCTTCTTTCCTGGACTCTTTTTTCTTGCGTTTAAAGAGCGGTTTGATAAAAGATCCAAGGTTGTCAAAGTCTTTTTTAACCATCACGCCAATGCCTTGGGTGGTGGTTGCGGTCTTGACATAATAGTTTTGGTCGTTATATCGGTTGTAGGCTTTGAGACGTAATGAGCCTGATTTGTTGAGGAGGTATTCAAGGTCAAAATCACCGATAAACTGGTTAGTGTTCAGTGTTTTATCGCGATAACCAAAGTTGCCGTTAAATAACAGTCGGTTGTTGAGCAGGTTGCTTGACAGAGCAAGGTCAAACTCGACGTCAGAGAAGTCTCCTCGGTCGCTTCGGATGTTTGGCGCAATGCTCCAGTTGTCGCTCAGCTGTCCGAGAATACTGCTCAACTGTGATGAAATGGTCGAAGATGCAACTGAAACAAGTTCGCTACCTTTGGTTGTTGAACTCATATAGTCGGGTGTATAGAAACGGTTGAGAGCCAAGAGATAAATAATTTGTCGGTTCATCATGTCATCGGTCGATACGATACTTCTAACCTTACGGTAGATGTCGCTTGTAAGAGTCGGGAATTCGAGGTCAAAGTTGATTTCGGGCTCATGAATGTCTCCTGTTACTTTCATCAGAGCATGTACGGGTACGTTTGTGCGGTTCAGGTCTTTGTCCTGGAGGAATGACTCGTCAAGGTCGCTGAGGTTGGCATTGACCGAGTAGGTCGCACTGATGTCGAGCTGGGCGGCAAACGGGTCACCGTTAAAGGCAATCGAGCTACCCGGTTTGATTGTAAAGTCTTTGATAATGATGTCTTGGAGCGTGAAGTTGTAGCTACCTCGATCGAGAGTGTATTTGCCATACATTCTGAGGTCTTCGTTTGCCGAACCGTAGGTCATGCGTAGATTACCCGACCCGTTGGCTCTGATTCGGTCGCCTCCAACTGGATCCATAACGAGGTAGATTGTGGCTGCAGGTGTAACACCGATTAAAAATTCCATATTATATACCGATGATGCGCTGATTTCCATCTGATTGATACGTTTTTTAAGTTCTTTGACAATCTTCGGAGTCGGGTCGGCAGCTTCGATCGAGTCGTTATATGCAATCTTGCGGCGGTCGCGAAGTGTTACAAATGAATACTCGCTTGCTTCGGCTGCGTCTGACAGCACAAATGTGAATGTCGAGTTGTCGGCTGTGGTCATGTCAACTTTGATATCGACAATGCCCGGCTCGCCTGAAACCTGGGCCGAGCCGTTTGTGAAAATATGTCCGTACCAGTCGGGGTTGAGCGATGAATTAACATCGTATGCCAGGAATTCTTTTGCATCGGTAATGCGGAAGTCAAATGCCGGCTCCTTGAAGAACTTGTGTGTTACTTCACCGTTGAGCCGGGCTGTGTTACCGTACATGTCGTAGAGTGTGATATCCTTGATGTCAATGCGCCCCGGAGTCATTTTAACCGAGTCGGTGCAAGAATAAACAGTGTTGGTAAAATCGAGTTTAAGTTTAAGGTCACGGGCAAATACTTCGCCTTCAAGGTCGATATATTTGAATGTGCCAAAAAGATGGGCATTCCCCGATGCATAACCGCTGACATCGCTTGTGAAAGCCGACATATAAGGTTTGAGAAATCCGACCGGAATATCAGTGCAGTTGAAGCGCAGGTCAATCGATTCGGTAAATGGATAGATTGCTCCGTTGACAGTCGATTTTTGACCATCGGGCTGGGAGATTACGGCATCGAGAGTGATTCCGTGGGTTTCAGTATCAAAACTGCTCTTGACAACCGCATCGCCAAACACAACTTTGTTGTAACTGATATTCTTGACATCGAGTCCGGAAGTTGTCAGTACAGGTTCGGGCGTGAACAGACTTGAGGCGAAGAACGATCCGGTAGCATCGCCACCGAGCATGACTTTTTCGATGCCGAGCGATTCAAATATATAGTCGAGGTTGACATCGAGCAGGTCAAGTTCGAGAACATCATCGGGATTGTCAGACGCCACCCCGTTCATCACGATAAACTGGTTGTCGCGGCGAATATCGATATTATCGACTTCAACTCTATTTTTCTGAACTTTGATCTCAGCTTGGTTAATTGTCCAGACTGCATCGTTGAACATAAGCGAACCGGGGTTGATGGTGATGTCAGCCATCAGATTACCTTCATCGGTCTTGCTGATGAGGGTCGATAGGTCAATTTTGCCGTTATAGGCACGCTGGCGGTCGATGTTCCACTTAAAGTAGGTGTCGATACGGTTTTCAGCTGCATCACAATCGAGTTTTAGGGTCATCAGACCATCGGCAGTCGGAACCTTGGTTGTTGCAGATGTGTCAAATATTTTCAAATCGGGGTCAACGCCAAACGACAGGCGAGTGTCTTCAATCAGTTTGTTGTTTTGCTGAAGGTAAGGTGCATCAATATAGCCTGCAAACAGACGATTTTTGCTGTCAAAACGGGTGTGGACGTTCACCGGATAGATGACGTGGACGGGGAGCTTGAGAAAGTGGTTCAGTTCATCGTTATATTTGAACGTTATATCGAGCACAAAGTCATTGGCACCCCTGATAACTTGCGCATTGTCTTCGTTTTCAAATAATAGCGGGAATACCTGTGCGGCAATATCTTTGAATTCTGGAACAAGTTGTTTGATCGAGTAGCTGCCGTCGAGTTGGGCGTCAACGTAATCACTACGCAGTCTCATTGATGTTGGCGCTTCGCCGCCGTCGGCTTTGAATGTCAATTGTTTCATTGTTATTGACGGCTTGTTGACAGCTCTGAAACCGAGGTTGTTGATTTCGACCTCGACGTGGGCGGTGTCGGGGTCGAGACCTTCAAACGAAGCAAAGAATCGACCGCTCAAGTCATAGTTCTCATACTCTTTAGTCAGTCTCATTCCATGCAAATCGAGGTAGTCGATATAGGCAACAACGTTACCCGAAGGGTTAAGACTGTTGAGGTTGACGCGCCCAATCAAATCGAAGTTGGCTACCGAGTCGGCAATTTCGGCGGTGAAATCGACCTGCTCGTTGCGCATTGTAGCGTAAGCAGTCAGTCCGTTATGGGGAATTCCTTTATATTCAATGGTTTTGAATTTGGCATCAGCGATAGCATTAGCTCCTTTTTTTCTGAAATCGTAGTTGCCGGTGATTTTGCCGGATATGCGTCCGAGTCCGCTTTTAGGGAGGATTGGCGCAAGGTTGAATCTTACGGCTTCGACATCGCCCGAGGCATAGACAGGATGTTTGAGCGAGGATGCCTTGTACTCGCCGTTAAACTCAATCGCGCCGAGTGTCGATTTGAGGTGGGTTTTAACTATGGCGTGTTGAATTGAGCCGTTGATGTTGGAATTGAGTGAGAATTCGCCAAGATTTGACAGAAATTTAACGGCATTGGGAGTCAGCGGTGTAAGCTGGGCAATTAATGCCGCAAGGTCTGACCCGTTGCCGAAAATTCGGAAGGTCGTCAGATTGAATTTCAGCGAATCGGGATTATGAAAGTTGCCGGCTTTACCACCAAGCCGGGCGGCTACACGTCGATCGGGAAAGTCAATGCTGAATTCACCGATTTTCATCTCATCGAGCGATCCTCGTGCCTTAACTTCAATATCAGCGCGTGTATCAATGTTTTTAAGCTGAGGTGCAAATACTGAGAAATCGGCCGGATTGATATAACTTCCCTTGGCAATATTGATTGGTATATTTTTGCGGTCAAGCGATGGCAGAATGTCATTCCAGCCGTTAAATTCAAGCGACATATTGTCAAATATCAATCGAGTGTGTGGCATGCTGATTGCCATGTTCTTAATTGATAATAGCTTGTCAGAGATAATAAAACTGCCGTGAAAATCATCTACTGTAAATTCATCACGGCTGTTGAATGCAATTCGGTCAATGTCGATTGCAAAGTCATTGTTTGCCATGTGTGGCAGCGAAATATCGGCATTGAGGTCTGAAACAGATAGGTGAGAGGGATTGAATTGTCCGGGTGTTTCCTCAACCGACTCTACATCATAGCTTATGTCAGCCTGACGGATAACGACTGTATTGATTGCGAGGTCAAATTTAGTCTCACGTTTTTTGCGTTCTTTGGGCGAAATTGCTTTGATTATAGGGTCGATATTGAGAGGGGAGTCGGGCGTTTCGCGTGTCAGTTTGATTTCAGGTTTGATCAATGCTCCATAGTCAACAATTATTTTGTCGCCTCGAAACAGACTTGATAAGCGGACTCCGGCAAGAATGGTGTTAACTTTCAAAATCGTATCGTTATCATGGTCAAACACAGCGACATCGCGAAGCGACAAGCGGTTAAACGGTGCTACAGACAGTGATTTTATCGAGACCTTTGTGTCAAGTAGTGCTGATAGTTCTTTTTCGGCACTCGTGCACATCGAACGCTGAACCGGAGGGAGGGTGAGAAGTACGTATGTGAAAAGCGGCACCGCAACTGCGAGGGCAATCAGGGTGACACATATCGCGCGAAAAATGCGATAAAACCACTTCATTGAATTATTCAATTCGGCTCAGTTGATTTTTTTCACTGCGAAGTTAATCATTTTTCTTCTTTTTTTTGTTATAACAAGCGTAAAGTTTTAACTTTGCACCCATTATCATTAAATTATAGCCCCAAAATAACCCAAATTACCATGCCACAACGCATTTTAACACGTATTTTAGCTCTAACAATAGTTGCTCTCTTTGCTGTTACTGAAGTAAAAGCTCAAGATTATATACCCAAAGAAAAGACTATCGGAATTGAAGCGGGTTATAATTCAAAAAATCAGTCGGCACTCGCCGGTATTGCCTTTTCATATCGTTTCAGTCATCATTTCAGATTGGCTCCAAACGTTCAGTATGTTTTCAACAACAAGAATATCGACGGGTTTTCTATCAACATTGATGCTCATGTGCCTTTCGGTCTAAAAAATACACCTGTTGAGTTGTATCCTATTGCCGGTGTGAACTACTCGATGTGGAACAATAAAGCTGAACTTTTCGATCAAGATTTTAATAACGATGTTTCGACTCGTCAAAGCAATTTCGGGCTCAATTTGGGTGGTGGCGTCGGCATGAAATTTTCTGCACACTTGCGTCTCTTTGTTGAAGGACGATACACGTTTGTTCGCCATTTCAGCACGGCGATGGTTTCAGCCGGAATCGTTTACAGTTTCTGATAGGTTGACAGATGAGTTCTATAATCTCGGTTTCACGGTTGGCAACAGGATATGACCGTCGTGATGGTAGCAAAATTATAATTACAAAACCCTTTGACGCTACGCTGAAAAGCGGAATGTTGACATGTTTGCTCGGTCGTAACGGGTCGGGTAAATCAACATTGTTACGTACTTTGTCGGCGTTTCAGCCTGCAATCGAAGGGGTTATTTTTGTAGATGGAGTTCGCCTTGATGAGATGACCGACGCTGAAAAATCACGACTGATTGGGGTTGTGCTGACCGAAAAAATTAACAGCGAAAATCTAACGGCTGCAGAGCTCGTTGCTCTCGGACGCAGTCCATATACCAATTTCTGGGGCAGGCTTAAAAATGATGACCGTGAGGTTGTCGAAAAGTCGCTTGCGATTGTTGGTGCAACACCTCTTGCCGACCGCCGGGTAGCAACGCTTAGCGATGGCGAACGTCAAAAGGTGATGATAGCCAAAGCATTGGCTCAGGAAACGCCAATCATTCTGCTTGACGAACCGACAGCCTTTCTTGATTATCCGGGCAAGGTTGAGATTATGATTATACTTAGAAAACTGGCGCGTGAAGAGGGTAAAATTATATTTTTATCGACCCACGACCTTGAAGTTGCGCTTCAAATCGCCGATTCAATATGGTTGCTCAACCGTGATGGTGGTGTTACAACCGGGTCGCCTGACGAACTGGCAAAAACAGGAGTCATAAGCTCTTATTTTAACACAAATGAGCTGAGATTTGATGCTGATACAATGAGATTTATCATCAAGTGATTAGACATGCAGTTACTATTAAATTAGATGATTGACAATATTAAAAGTCGATTAGAATTATTCGCTGAATAGTTCAATTTAAACTTGCCATTTTCCCCAAAAAAAGTTAAAGCGTAGATTCGCATCAAACTATTGGATGGTTTTATGCGTTATTGTAATAAATCGCGATAGAAAAGTCGCGATGAGTGATTAAATAAGTAAAGTGTAACAAATAAATATAAGGAGTTAAGTTATGAACGACTTTAACGAAATCATCAAAAGCAACAAACCTACATTAGTCGATTTTTACGCAACATGGTGTGGACCTTGTAAAATGCAGGCACCTATTCTCGAACAGGTAAAAGAAAAAATTGGCGATGAAGGTACAATCCTGAAAATTGATATTGATCGTAATCGTGAAATCGCAGAGCGTTACCGTATCATGTCAGTGCCGACAATGATTCTTTTCAAAAATGGAGAACCCGTTTGGCGTGTATCAGGTGTTCAACAAGAATCAGTTCTGGTTGATAAAGTCAGAGAGCATATCGAAACTAAAAGCGACGAACGTTTCCAGAACGTAGGATAAAGCAATCCCAAGAAACACAATTAATATTTGAAATAGATTTTAGTGTATATAACGAAAATCTGTGATTAGACGTGGAAGCGAGAAAGCATCACGGTGGTCTTAACGACTAACTTGATGCTTTCTCTTTTTTTGTGTATTGTCGAAATGTTTCCTAACGTTAAAAATGGTTGCGTTGTCAACCATTTTGTGTTAGTGGTGTTATAATAGTATGAAAACCGAAAACAAAACATATCAATCTCCGGCACTCGGCTGTATGCTCGGGTCAGCCAACCAAATTTTACTTGGCGAACTTGAAAAAGCGCTTAAAGAAGCTAACCTTGATTTGACCACAGTAGATTATCTTGTATTACGGGCATTGTATTCAAAAGATGGAATACAGCAGTGTGAGATTGCCGATATGGTCGGGCGCGATAAAGCAGGCATTTGCCGATGTGTAACCGGCTTGGTAAAAAAAGGATTGGTCAGAACTGAGCCAATCAGCTATAAATGCCTGAAGGTTTATTTGACCGATAAAGCCCGCTCGATTGAATCCGGAGTGATGCAGGTTGCCGAGATTCGTCATCAGGCACTCGCTGATTTGGTCGGTCCGGCTGAGTTGGAGGTTTTCAATAAAGTTCTTGAAAAAATTATCATAACCAAATCTAAATAAAGAAAGGAAAAAACGACATGATTACACTTACTATTTGGAGCGATTTCGCTTGTCCCTACTGCTACATTGGTGAAACCCGTTTGCAAAATGCAATTGAAGAACTCGGAATTAAAGATGACGTAACCGTAGATTTCCGTGCTTTTGAGCTTGACCCGACGGCTTCAAAAGAGGTTGTTAGTTCAACTCCCGAACGTTTCGCAATGAAATATCGTCTTTCGCTCGAAGGTGCAAAAGAGCAGATTGAACAGATTTCATCGCTCGGTCGCGAACTCGGAATCGATTTCAAATATGCTACAACTCAATATTCTAACACCCGCGATGCTCATCGCTTGATGAAACTTGCCGAAGCTAAATATGATCGCGAAACAGTCGGCCGCCTGAACGAAGCTTTGTTCAAAGCCTATTTCGTAGAAAATCTTGTTCTTGCCGACCATAAAGTTCTTCTCGACAAAGCCGTCGGTGTTGGAATGAAAGAGGCTGATGTTAATGAAGTTCTCGAATCAAATATGTATGACGATGAAGTTCGTTTTGACGAGCGTGAAGCAATGATGCGCGGCGTTCACGGCGTTCCTTACATTGTTATCAATGGCGGACTTGCAATCCCCGGAGCAATGTCAACCGAAAGCTTCAAATCAGCCCTTCAGCGAGAGTTGAAGAAACAAGAAAAAGCTTCGGCTGAAACCGAAAATGTGACAGGTGAACGTCCTCATCAATGTGGACCCGACGGTTGCCAATTACTATAATAATTAACCATTTAGAAGAAAGGAAATAAAGCGATGATCAAAGAATTACAGGTTCAAGGTGTCTTTGCTGAAAACACCTACTTCTATATTGACGATCATTCAAAATCGGGTTTTATTATTGACCCGGGAGCACAAGCAGGATTGATTTACGATGTGGTAAAAAGCAATGGCTGGACGATTGAGAAAATTCTTCTTACTCATGGTCATTTCGACCATATCGGAGCAGCCGAACTACTTCGAGAAAAGCTTGTCGCACCTATCTACATCTATCCCCGGGATGCGCCTTATCTGACTGATCCATATCTCAATTTGAGTGGAAATTCGGGTCAATCTATTACGGTGCCTCACTACGAGGAAATGTATGACGGTGAGATAATCCGACTCAAAGCAAATTCGGGATTCTATCTGAAAGTAATTCACACTCCCGGTCATACCCCCGGTTCTGTTACATATTATTCGCCTAATGATAATGCGGCATTTGTCGGTGACCTGCTCTATCAGCACAGACCCGGTTTAACCAACTTTCCCGGTGGAAACTGGGCGGTGCTTGAGGAGTCAATCGTAAATAAAATATTTACTCTCCCCGACGATACCGTACTGCTTTCGGGACACTCTTCACCGATAACAGTCAGACAAGAAAAACAAATGTTACTATAACAACAAAAAGGAGCTATTCCTTCACAGGGATGGCTCCTTTTTATCTATGAACTGATTGTAATATTATAGACCGAGTGATTTAACCCATGACTCAATACTTGATTTCGACATTCCGTTCATGTTTTTGCCTTGAACAATGTTGAGGGTGGGGTAGGTGTCACGCAACGAGCGGAGACTTCCGTCAATTGAGCTGCTGCCTGATGTGCAGAACAGTATGATCTTTTTGCCTTTCAAGTCGTTGGCATCAATAAATGTGTTGATAACTCGCGGAGCCTGATTCCACCAGATTGGATAGCCGATAAAGACAATTTGAACATCATTAAGACTCAGTTTCTCGTTTTTGATTGAGGGGCGCGCTGAGGCATCGTTCATTTCTTTTGATGTTCTTGAATTATTGTCGTGCCAGTCGAGGTCGGCAGAAGTGTATTTTTGTTCGGGTTGTATTTCAACAAGTTGACCGTTGGTTGCAGTTGCAATCTCTTTTGCGGCTTTTTGGGTAGTTCCGGTTGCCGAAAAATATACAACAATCACTTTGCCTTGTTGGGGTTGAGGTTTAACTTCTTCGTTGTTGACAGGTTCATCAACCGGCTCAACGATTTCTTTGGCACACGATGGGAATATTACGCTTAAAAGTGTAAGGCTCCCGAGTATTAATTTATTCATAGACATTTAATTAGGGGAGTTTGTTATATTGTTCGTCAGTTACGGGATCGAGCCATATATTTTCAGATGATTCGCCGGGTACTTCAAATGCGAGGTGGGCAAACCAAGAGTCTTTGGCAGCTCCGTGCCAGTGTTTTACGTTGGCAGGTATGTGGATAACTGTGCCGGGTAGAATCTCTACAGGTTCTTTACCCTCTTCCTGATACCAACAGCGACCGGCTACACCAACCAACATTTGACCGCCACCTTTTTTAGCTTTGTGGATATGCCAGTTGTTGCGGCATCCGGGCTCAAAAGTCACGTTTGCAAACGGTATCTGATCTTTTGAGATTGGAGCAAGATAGCTATTACCGATAAAATATTTTGCGTATGCTGTGTTGGGCTCGCCAACGGGGAAAATCATCGAGCGCGCAAATTCAGCTTTGGCATCATCGCCCTTGATATCATCGTTCCAAACATCTTTGGCAAGACGGAAAGCCGCCCAAGCTTTTGGCCATCCTGCATAGAAAGCAATGTGGGTGAGAATTTCTGAAATTTCGGTGCGGGTTATCCCATTTTTTTTTGCTTCTTGAAGGTGGTAGGTGAGAGAGGTGTCGGTAATGCCTTGAGAGATGAGACAAGTTATTGTTACAAGGCTTCGGTCGCGCAACGAAAGAAGGTCGTTGCGGCTCCAAACTTCGCCAAAAAGGATATCATCATTTAGTCGGGCAAATTCGGGCGCAAATTCGCCAAGTTGTTGACGGCCTGCCGTCTGAACTATTTTCTTTTGTGCCATGGTGGAAAATAATGTTAAAATTACGAGAGTTAATGAAAGGATTACGCGATTCATTGTTTAATAGTATTTGTTAATATGTTATTTTTATTTAATGGTTTTACATCGTCGAGCCGCAGGGAATCAACCATGTGAAGAGTACCCTGCTTATATTTTTGAAAATGCTCCGACGCGATATGGCTTTTATAGGCATCTTGACTTGCATAGGTCTCCAAAATGGTGATATTGCACGGGTTGTCTTTATCGGCAACGGCATACATGGTCAATATGCCCGGTTCGGTTTCAAGCGATGTTGTCCCGACTTCGACTGCAAATCTCATATATTCGTCAAGATACTCAGGGTTAACCTGTATTTTAGACAACCGAACAATGCCGTCGGGCTGCATCGGTAGTTTTTCGCACATATTTTGTCCGGTCATACAGAACATGGTAAGAGTTACAATTATGAGTGAAATAAATTTTCTCATTTTGTTTCGATTTTTTTGATGATGCGTGCCGGATTGCCGGCAACGATTGTCATTGGCGCAACATCGTGGGTGACGACACTTTGAGCCCCGACGATAGCACCATAACCAATTTTTACACCGGGAAGAATTGTTGAATTTATACCGATCCATACATTATCTTCAATCACGATTGGGCGACCGTAGGTTGCACTACGGTTTTCGGGATCCGGGTTGTGGTTAATAGTGATAAGGTTACACTTCGGACCGATGAAAACACCGTTGCCGATTGTGATACCACCGCGACCAAAGAATGTGCAGCACTGCTGAATGAAACAGTCATTGCCGATGGTTACGGGTTTACCATAATCTATATAAAAAGGAGGCAAAACGGTTGTGCTCTCTGGTAGTGGTTTACCGAGAATTTTATCCATATATTCGTGAACTTCGGCGGGAGTTTTATAACCGGTGTTGAGTTCGGTCGCCGTTTTCATTGTGTCAAAAATGTCGGCAATCAATTCGTCGTAGCCGTTATCGTTGGGCGAAACCATTTCGCCCGATCGGTCTCTTTCAAAAATATCTTTCATGTTATTTTATTGTATTTCAATTATTGTTGGTTGAACTCCGAGGTCGCGGAAAAGTGCAATCTCGTTGGGGGTTAGAGTGTAATCGTCATTGTCGCTTGACTCGATTATTCCGCACTGCACGAAATAATGCTCCAATACCTTTTCAGGAGTGGTTCCGTGACGGAACGCTATATATTTTACAGCCTCCATGTCGCAGAAGTCTTTTGACAGTGTGATTTTTGTTTTCATTTCATTTATATTTTTCATGTTGCAAAACTACAGCCGTTAAATCGTATAAAAGTGACAAAATTTATGATAGTCTAACCATTTTTTTCGATATGCCTTTTATAATTTGTGTCTGATAACAAAATTATTTTATAAATTTGTAGCTGTAAATCAAACCGGTAAATACCTTATGCCTAACATCCTAAATATTAGAAAACCATCTGATTATAGCCTGTATATGGGTCAGAAAGACTCTCACGAGCTTATCACTGTCATTGATTTCAATGAGCTTTCGCCTGTCCATTATACACTAAACCGTTATGAAGTTTACGGATTCTTTTTGCAGGGAAAGGATGAGGCAGTCGATCTGACTTATGGAACCGGTAAATATGATTATTCCGACGGTACGCTGATTTGTGTGGCGCCGGGACAGATAGGAGGCAAGGAGGATGATGGCAAGCTTGTTAATCTCAGCGGTTGGGCACTGCTGTTTCATCCCGATATACTGCAAGGCACGGGTCTCGAAAAAGAGATAAAAGACTTCTCTTTTTTTGATTACCGAATTAACGAGGCGTTGCACATGTCAGAAGAGGAGCGAGACATAATGATCTCACTTTTCAGGCAGATAAAAAATGAGTTGAAATTTCCAGCTGATGGGATGCAAAACCGTATTATTGCCGGATTTATAAACCTGTTGTTGAGATATGCCCAGCGATTTTACAACCGCCAGTTTGTTTCGCGAACAATCACCAATAACGATATCCTGACCCGCTTTGAAAAACTGCTAAAAGATTATTTTGAGAGTGACAAACAGCTGACACAAGGCATCCCCACCGTCCAATTTTGCTCGGAACAGCTTAATATGTCGCCAACCTATTTCAGCGATATTGTCAAAAAAACTACAGGCGAAACAGCCAATCACTACATTAAACAATACGTGATTCAGCTCGCCAAAAATCGCTTAGTGTCAGGGATGAACTCGTCAGAAGTCGCCTATTCCTTAGGCTTTGAATACCCCCAGCATTTCTCCCGCACCTTCAAGAAAATAACCGGAGAAACCCCTAAAGAATACTGTGAACATAGACAGGCAAGTAAATAATTTTTTTTGGATGAAAGAAAAATTTTTGTAACTTTGCGGTCGAAATGGTTGCTCTGCCGTCCAGGAGTGGAGGCGCGAAGGAGCATCAAAAGGGAACGAGGTGTGATTCCTCGACAGTACCCGCTGCTGTAATTCCCCCTTTATTCAATGCACAATGCTTAATGCTCAATGCATAATTCATAATGCACAATGCACAATGCACAATTATAATCGTGCATCGTGAATTGTGAATTGTGAATTAATTGAATCGTTAATCGCAAAATGTCACTGGTCACCAAACGACCGGGAAGGCGCGATTAATAGGGATAAGTCAGAAGACCTGCCATTATCAATAGAAATATCTGAGAGCCCTACGGGATAATGGGACTGACTTATTCATTAAACGATATTACTAACGAATGTCGTTTAATCATTTTGTTTTAACATAAAACCGAATATATACTCCCGTCTTTGATATTTCAACCCAAAGGCGGGAGTTCCTTATTTTCATGTGACTGCGCCGATGGGATAAATGTATATCTACTTTATAAACCATCATTTATTAATTATCACATGAGTAAAATTTTTAAATTGGCGGGATCTTTGATAATGTATCTCGCAGTGATGAATCTGATGTCGTGTAAGGAGACAGAATATATATTGCCTCCCGAAGTGACAATCCAGATTCCTGAGGCCGGACTATCGGTAGCCCTTGGCGAATCGGTCGATATCTCGGCTAACGTGAAAAATGCCGATAGTGGCGCTGCCTATCAATGGAGTGTTAACGGAATTAAGGTATCAACCGAGCGTGTACTCCATTTTGAGGGTAAAGAATCCGGAAACAACACCGTAAAACTTACTGTTACAACCGAAAACGGCACTGCCACCGATGCTACCAATGTCCTCGTTGCCCGTGGCGAGATCGATGCCTCTATATCGGTTGTCGGTGACCGTAAACCCGAAATTGAATATCTCGATTCACTCGTGCTCCGCGGTAATGTGTTCTGTCGCGAGGACTATGAGGTTGAATGGCTTATTGACGACAAACGAGTGTCAAAAGAGCATTATTATGTATTCAATGCCATCAAAGAGGGTGTCCACAAAGTGACATTCAAGGTTCTTGATGTAAACGGAAAATTTGCTACCGACGATATTGAAATCAAAGTTAACGTGCCTGTTCTTGACGTGGTCATTGATGAGCCTGAATATGGATTCCGCACTCCGGTGGGCACTCCCATCACTCTTCATGGCGAAGCCAACCGCATCAGTGACGTGCAGTATGAATGGATTGTAAACGGTAAAGT
>JAIDRE010000014.1 GCA_029061925.1 Muribaculaceae bacterium
TTTTGTCACCGGTCAACGGATGGGAAGACATTGCCAAATCTAACGTTCCGGTAAACCGACTGTTGTCTAAGGGTTTATATCCCTTAATGATAGTGGCGGCGCTTACCACTTTTTGCTCGCTATTTTATAGTGTTGATGCGACATTTGTAAGCTGTCTTCAATCAGCTGTAATAATTTTCATCAGTTTTTTTGTAACATATTTCTTTGCAAATATAATCTTCACGACTTTCGGGTCAAACATTCTTAATCCGGCAAACGAGCCTGATGAATCAAGTTCTTATAATATTGATTCAACCCGCGCTTCAATTTTCATCATCTACAATATGGGTGTACTCGAAGTGCTTGCGATTCTGACAAACCTCTTGCCGGTAAAACATTCTTTATTACAATTTTTTCCGTTTCTTGTTGCACTATTAATGTGGAAAGGAGCTGACTTTATGGATATTGCACCTAATAGAGTAGGGCATTTCACTTTCTTGTCGGTATTCTCAATCCTTGTTCCAATTTACCTGTTGCAATATTTCTTCTCTATGCTTTTGTCATGAATTCTAAAGATATAAACATAAAAAACCGCAGAGCGACATTTGACTATGCCATTTCTGAGACCTTTACCGCCGGTATCGTACTCACCGGAACCGAAATAAAGTCTATCAGAAACGGTAAAGCAAGTCTTGTTGACTCATTTTGTTATGTTGCCAACAATGAAGTTTGGGTGAAAAACATATATATCGCCGAATATTTCTATGGTACATATAACAATCACGCCGAGCGTCGCGATCGTAAACTTCTGTTGAAGAAAAAAGAGATTGCACGTCTCGAAAAAAATGGAAAAGAAGCCGGATTCTCGATCATTCCGATGCGACTTTTTATTAATGACCGCGGACTTGCCAAACTCGTTATCGGAATTGGTCGCGGTAAGAAAGAATATGATAAACGTCAGTCAATCAAGGAACGCGAAGACAAACGTTCGATGGCTCGTATGTTTGAAAAATAATATGAAACGATAAAACAGATATATAATGGGATTTTTTGACTTATTCTCATCAAGCGAAAAAAAGAAACAAGAAAAAGAAACTCTTGATAAAGGTCTTGACCGCACCAAACAGGGTTTCTTCTCTAAAATAACACGTGCAGTTGCCGGTAAATCAGCAATTGACGATGATATTCTCGATAACCTCGAAGAAGTATTTTTGACCTCGGACGTCGGTGTTGAAACAACCCTCAAAATCCTTGACCGCATTCAAGAACGTGTAAAACGTGACAAATATGTCGGTACTGACGAGCTTAACAAAATGCTTTGTGAGGAAATAACCGAGCTGCTCGCCGAAGACACCCCGGCAAGTTCTTCACTCGAAGACTTCACAGTTCCTGAGGGGCATAAGCCTCACGTTATCATGGTAGTGGGTGTAAACGGTGTTGGTAAAACAACTACTATTGGTAAACTCGCATTCCGATTCAAAGAAGCCGGCAATAAAGTTATGCTTGGTGCAGCCGACACATTCCGTGCCGCCGCTGTTGAACAGCTTGAGGAGTGGGGTAAACGTGCCGATGTTCCTGTCATTAAACAAAAACTTGGTGCTGATCCTGCCGCTGTAGCGTTTGACACTTTGTCATCGGCAAAAGCCAACGATATTGATGTTGTTATCATTGATACTGCCGGCCGTCTCCATAACAAAAAAGGACTTATGGACGAGTTGACAAAGATTCGCAAGGTTATGCAAAAGGTTGTTCCCGATGCACCCCACGAAGTATTGCTCGTTCTTGACGGTTCGACAGGTCAGAATGCGTTTGAACAGGCTCGCCAGTTTGTTGCCGCAACAGAAGATAATGAACTCGCTGTAACAAAACTTGAAGGAACAGCCCAGGGTGGGGTAGTTATTGTCATCAGCG
>JAIDRE010000140.1 GCA_029061925.1 Muribaculaceae bacterium
AATAACTATAATATGTGAAATATAACAATATCATATTAACAATTTCTAAGAAGGAATGGAGTTCTAAACAAAGTATATTGACACCTATATAGAAATATTTTATAACATGAAATTTTCAAAAAGTTTTCCAAAATGAAAATTCCAGGACAACTTTTAAGGGACCAGAAATACTTGAAAAATAATCACATATACCAATTTAATTTTATAATACACTATAAATCAAAACATTACAAATAACACCAAAAGTTATAGACATTTCAATATGTTTATTTGGAAAATATTTGTGAGAAAAAAAAGTTTTCCCGAAATTTGCAAACATCTACGAAATAATCCAGACCAATCATCTAATAAATAATAAAATTATAACACATTTCATTAGCCGTGGAACAAAAAAAGTACAATTATGATGAAGCTTTCGATGCCACACTCCGCTATTTTAACGGAGACGAGCTTGCCGCACGTGTTTGGGTGAGCAAGTATGCATTGAAAGATTCAGATGGGAACATCTATGAACTCACTCCTGACGATATGCACCATCGTCTCGCGGCCGAGCTTAGTCGCATAGAGGACTCCTACCCTAATCCGATGTCGCATGATGAGATTTTCTCATATATGAAAGACTTCAAATACATCGTACCTCAAGGTAGCCCTATGTCGGGAATCGGTAATAACTTCCAAGTTGGTTCATTGTCAAATTGTTTTGTAATCGGTATTGATGGCGAACCGGATTCATACGGTGGTATAATCAAAATTGATGAGGAACAGGTTCAGCTAATGAAACGTCGCGGTGGCGTTGGTCACGATTTGTCTCACATACGCCCTGCGGGTTCACCGGTAAAAAACTCAGCTTTGACTTCAACCGGACTTGTTCCGTTTATGGAACGATATTCAAACTCTACCCGTGAAGTTGCACAAGGTGGACGTCGTGGCGCATTAATGCTGACCGTAAGCATTAAGCACCCTGACTCTGAATCGTTTATTGATGCAAAACTGGAGCAAGGTAAGGTTACCGGTGCCAATGTATCGGTTAGATTAACTGACGATTTTATGAAAGCTGCATTGGCAGGTGAAACATTCACTCAGATCTACCCTATTGACTCAGAGAACCCCACCGTTAAAAAAGAAATTGACGCTCAGCACCTTTGGAAAAAGATTATCCACAACGCATGGAAATCAGCTGAGCCCGGTGTGCTTTTCTGGGACACAATTACTCGCGAGTCATTGCCTGATTGCTATGCCGACCTCGGATTTAAGACTATATCGACCAATCCTTGTGGTGAAATTCCTCTTTGTCCATACGACAGCTGTCGACTTTTGGCAATAAACCTCTATTCTTACGTTGTAAATCCATTTACCAAAGACGCTTATTTTGATTTTGATTTATTCAAAAAACACGTTGGTAAAGCACAACGAATGATGGACGACATCATTGATCTTGAAATGGAAAAGATCAATACAATTCTGTCAAAAATTGATTCAGATCCCGAACCCGAAGAGGTTAAGGAGACTGAACGTAAACTTTGGGAGAAGATTAAAAAGAAAACTCTTAAAGGACGTCGTACCGGTGTCGGAACTACCGGCGAAGGCGATATGATTGCTGCAATGGGGCTGAAATATGGCACACCCGAAGCTACCGATTTCTCAGAGAAAGTTCATAGTGAATTGGCTTTAGCAGCTTATCGTTCATCTGTAGAATTGGCAAAAGAACGTGGTGCGTTTGAAGTATTTGACGCTAAACGTGAGCAAAACAATCCGTTCCTCAATCGTCTCAAAGAGCGTGACGCAAAATTGGTTGAAGATATGCAGAAATACGGACGTCGTAATATTGCATGTCTAACCATCGCACCGACCGGAACAACAAGTCTTCTTACCCGCACAACTTCGGGTATCGAGCCGGTATTTATGCCCGTTTACAAACGCCGCAGAAAAGTTAATCCGAGCGATGAAAAAGTTCGTGTAGATTATGTTGATGAAAACGGTGATTCATTTGAAGAATACATTGTATATCATCCAAAATTCATCACTTGGATGAACATCAATAATATTCCCGTGCACCAAGAATATAGCCAAGAAGAGCTTGACGAACTTATTGCAAAATCACCCTACCACGGCGCAACATCAAACGATATTGACTGGGTTGAGAAGGTGAAAATGCAGGGTCGAGTTCAAAAATGGGTTGACCACTCAATTTCTGTAACAATCAACCTGCCCGCCGATGTTTCAGAAGAGCTCGTAGAACAGCTCTATGCTGAAGCTTGGAAATCAGGATGTAAAGGTTGTACTGTTTACCGTGACGGATCTCGCTCAGGCGTACTCATCAGCATGTCATCAAAGAAAGATGGCAGCAAACTTGGTCCGGTTGATATCAGACCTCACATTTTAAAACGTCCTATCGAACTTGAAGCCGATGTTGTACGCTTCCAGAACAACAAAGAAAAATGGATTGCGTTTGTGGGTCTCGTTGACGGTGCTCCCTATGAAATTTTCACCGGACTTGCCGATGATGAAGATGGTATCTTCTGTCCTAAATCAGTAAATCACGGTAAGATTATAAAAGCTATCGACGAAAACGGCAACAAGAGATACGACTTCCAGTTTGTGAACAAACGTGGTTATAAAACAACAATCGAAGGACTTTCGGATAAATTCAATCCTGAATATTGGAACTATGCGAAGTTGATTTCGGGAGTGTTACGCTACGGCATGCCTATCGACCAAGTACTTAAACTTGTATCAGGTCTTGAGCTGGATAATCAATCTATTAACACCTGGAAAATGGGGGTTGAACGCGCCCTTAAAAAATATCTTCCCAATGGCACACGCGCATCGGGTCAGAAATGTCCGAATTGCGGTCAGGAAACGCTCATCTACCAGGAAGGATGTCTTATATGCACATCATGTGGTGCATCTAAATGTGGATAAAACACTGATTAAAATAACCAACCTTGAGAAGAGGGACGGCGTGAAGTCGTTTCTCTTTTCTTTTTAATAAAAAATCTAAAATTCATTAACAAAAGTCTCAACTTTTATACAGAATATTTGTTTATATAAATAAATGATTGTAAATTTGCAAAGTATTCAGAGTTGTTATCACTACGCTCTCGACATAACAACAATCAAATTTCAAGACAATCATAACTATTAAGGCCTTATTGATTTAGACTTGATTAATTTAGATTTCAGTCTTAACGATTGTCTATAAAATTCTCATTTAATCTTTGTAGATAAATCTGTTGGTAATCAGGCATATATTGCGTGACACAGATTTTTAAGTAGCAACAAAAGCAATTCATCCCCATACTTTTATGTATAATATTGACGAATTAAATTCCATGTCGGACGACGCTTTGAGAGAAGTCGCCGAAAAAATGGGTCTAAAAAAATTCAAAACTGAGGAAAAAATGGATCTTGTTTATCAAATTCTTGACAAACAAGCCGAAGATCATGCCGCAACAGCGAAACCTGTTAAATCGACAAGAGGTCGCAAACCTGGCAAAGATCAAGAAAAAAATAAACCTCAGGCTAAAGAAAATAAAACAGCAGATGCTCCCCAGGCCACAAACGACAATGAGCCATCTGTCGAAGTTAAACCACAAGCAAAGAAAAGAGGACGTCCACGTCGAGAGCCTGTCGAAAACAACGAAGGTAAATTAGACGTACAACAGACTGCTCTTGCTCTTGAGCCAGAAGCTACGACAGCTGCTGAAACACTTCAACAAAATGTTGGGCAAAAGAAAAGAGGGCGTCCACGTCATGATAAGACCTCGGAAAATGTTGCAGCTACAGATAAAAGCCCTGCAATCTCCGCTAATGAAAATAGCAATGAAACAGAAAAACTTTTAGTTGAAGCTTCAGACGATGTCCCGTCAAATGTTGATGTAACAAATATTATTGATGCATCAAACAATCAGGTTGAACAACAACCGAAAGCTGAACAGAAACAGCAGAACCGTCGTGATTTCCGTCCCAAAAAAGATGGGGATTTTGGGTCATTCTTTCCACGCAGTCACGGCAAACAGTTTATTCCACGTTCTCAACGTGAACGCGAACAACAGCAAAATGCTGCTCCCGTAGAAAATAATAATCAAAACAACAATCTGGCACCGATATTTGAACCGGAACCTATTGTCGAAATATTTGAGGAACCATTTGATCCGATGGCATTGCCTCCTCAACAAATCACTTTGACCGAGCCGGGACGCACTACTCAGCAAACCGCATTGCCCGGTCAAGGTAAAAAGAACAAGAAAAACCGAAATAATCATGCCGATCGTCAGGCTCTGTTTATGTTTGACGATCTTATTGAAGCTCAGGGTGTACTTGAAGTTACGCCCGAAGGATTTGGATTTTTACGTTCGAGCGACTATAATTATATGGCATCTCCTGACGATATTTATGTTACCCAACCCCAAATCAAGCAGTGGGGACTTAAAACAGGTGATGTTGTAGAATGTACAATCAGACCACCGCGCGAAGGAGATAAATATTTCCCGATGAGCAATGTTTTGTCAATCAACGGACGTTCACCTGAATTTATCCGTGACCGTATTCCGTTTGAACATCTCACTCCCCTATTCCCAGATGAAAAATTCAACATCTGTGATGGAAGAAGCTGCAATTTATCAACCCGGGTTGTTGATATGTTCTCACCAATCGGAAAAGGACAACGCGGACTTATCGTGGCACCACCTAAAACCGGTAAAACACTCCTATTGAAGGATATCGCAAATGCAATTGCTGAAAATCATCCGGAGACATATATCATGATTCTTCTTATTGACGAACGTCCTGAAGAGGTAACAGATATGATTAGAAGCGTAAATGCCGAAGTAATTGCTTCAACATTTGACGAACCGGCTGAACATCATGTAAAAATAGCAAGCATCGTTCTTGAAAAAGCCAAACGAATGGTTGAATGCGGACACGATGTCGTGATTTTGCTTGACTCTATTACTCGACTTGCTCGTGCCTACAACACAGTGTCACCGGCATCAGGCAAGATTTTGTCGGGTGGTGTCGATGCCAACGCATTGCAAAAGCCAAAACGTTTCTTTGGTGCAGCGCGAAATATTGAAAATGGAGGTTCACTTACAATCATTGCTACCGCTCTTACTGAAACAAGTTCTAAGATGGATGAAGTCATCTTTGAAGAATTCAAGGGTACAGGTAACATGGAACTCCAGCTTGACCGCAAACTGTCAAATAAACGCATATTCCCGGCTGTTGATATTATGGCATCAAGCACTCGTCGCGATGATTTGCTCCTCAGAGAAGAAACTCTCAGCCGAATGTGGATTTTGCGTCGCTTCTTATCAGATCGCAACTCTATCGAGGCAATGGAATTTATTAAAGATCGCATGGAACGCACAACTGACAACGATGAATTGTTGCGAACCATGGGCGATTTATAATACAAAAATACAAAACCTTACAATAAAGGGTGTCTTCGATATGAGGACACCCTTTGATTTTTATAGTTAATCAGCAAGATTTTATAATCCTAACTCCTCTCTAACTTTACGAGTTAAACCATTTACTATTAAGTTATAGGCTGTTCTTATCAATTCTTTTATTTCAATCTGATTCGAGACGCACACCAATCCAATGCTTTTTATTCATGTGCCATGCCGGAAAACATCCCGAATATTTATCTTGAAGTTCAAAATCATATCAGGATCGCATTTTAAATTGGTGAATTTATTATCAATATCAAGAAGTGTGAACCATTTTTCTCCGACCGTAAATGTTATAAGATTTTGATACTTAGGCTCTGTCCACGGCGCATTTTCTTGAACGCCTTTAAGTGAGAGACAAAAGTCTCTAAATTCCTTTACATTCATAGTTTATTTCCCTTTAACAAGATTATATGAAGTATCGATTAGACTGTAAATCATTTTGTCGGACATGTCACTTCCGGCTTTGAGACTTATCCAGTGCGTTGGACTGAAATTGTAGGGTTTGCCGACTGCTTTATATTCTTCATGAAGTTGTTCGATTTCTTTAGGATTAATTTGGGGAATGATATACATATTGACCCAGTAATAATTTACTAATAAATATCGGGATATGCAAGAGAGGGTTGCTATCTAAAGCTAGAAATTGCTAAGGCAGCTGTCGATAAGTTACTGAACAATGTTGGAATACAAACTGAATTTGAGAGCGTACCGGGTAACCATTTCGCCGATGCAATCCCCCGCCTTGAGAAAGCATTCTCAGCTCTATATTCCAATTAGTTATGAATCTCGCTTTTTGGTATAAAATGAGAGAACTAAAAAAATAGAGCCAACAATAAGCTGAAGAAATCCATTTAATTTATTAAAAATATTGCTATTGTTTTGTGAAAAAGTGAGATAACAAATCACAATTCCACATATAACACAAATAATGCCACAGACCCTTAAAATCGCTTTATTCATATACGTAGTTTTGATTATCGTTCTGCTCTGAAAGGATTTTCAATAAAATCTTGGTAGGCAAGCTTAAGACCTTCCTCAAGCTCTGTTTTATATCGCCAACCGAGTGCGCGAGACTTAGAAACATCAAGTAATTTTCGTGGTGTTCCGTTAGGTTTTGTTGTATCCCATAAAATCTTCCCGGTGTATCCAACCGTGAGAGCAACCAAACGTGTCAACTCGCGAATTGTGATTTCTTTGCCTGTTCCGGCGTTAACGGTTTCATTACCGGAATAGTTGTTCATCAAGAAAACGCATAAGTCAGCGAGGTCATCGACATAAAGGAACTCTCTTAATGGAGAGCCATCGCCCCAGCAGACAACTGAATCAAGGTTATTTTCACGAGCCTCGTGGAAACGACGGATTAAAGCCGGAACGACGTGGCTATGAGTAGGATGATAATTATCGTTTGGACCATATAAATTGGTTGGCATCACACTAATAAAGTCAGTACCATACTGGCGATTAAGGTATTCGCAATATTTCAATCCTGAAATCTTTGCGAGTGCGTATGCCTCGTTTGTCTTTTCAAGAGAAGATGTCAGCAGACAAGATTCAGGCATCGGTTGAGGAGCCAAACGTGGATAAATACATGATGAACCAAGGAACAACAGCTTTTTACAGTCGTTTTTCCATGCCGAGTGAATAACATTCATCTCAAGCATCATATTTTGATACATAAAATCGGCAGGTGCGGTATCATTTGCCACAATACCACCTACTTTTGCTGCAGCCAAAAACACATATTCAGGCTTTTCCTGTTCAAAAAATTTAGCTACGGCAACCTGATCTATCAAATCTAATTCGGCATGAGTACGTGTTATAATATTATTATACCCAAATTTTTCAAGCTGACGTACTATTGCCGAGCCAACCATTCCGCGATGGCCGGCTACATATATTTTAGCTGATTTTTCCATTGTTAATCGTGTTATTTTACGATACCGCGTTCGAGATATTCGGCAAGGTTTGTTCTTACAGACTCCCCTGCTCGTTCGACAGCAACTTTTGCCATGTCTGAGTCAACCATCAGTTTGACAAGTTGTTCAAACGATGTTTTTGACGGATTCCATCCGAGTTCACGGCGAGCCTTTGACGGATCACCCAACAAATTAACGACATCAGTCGGGCGATAAAAATCGGGAGAAACTTCTACAAGTACCTTACCGTTTGCTTTGTCGATACCTTTCTCATCGATACCCTCGCCTTTCCATTCAAGGTCAATACCAACATGCTTGAACGCTAATGTAGCGAACTCACGAACAGAATGTTGAACTCCAGTTGCAATAACATAATCATCGGGGCAATCTTGCTGTAGAATGAGCCACATACATTCAACATAGTCTTTGGCATATCCCCAGTCGCGCAATGACGAAAGGTTTCCGAGATAAAGTTTATCTTGTTTACCTTGAGCAATTCGGGCAGCAGCCAATGTTATTTTGCGGGTAACAAACGTTTCGCCACGACGCTCGCTCTCATGGTTAAAGAGAATACCCGAACAGCAATACATATTATATGCTTCGCGATATTCCTTTACAATCCAAAAGCCATAGAGCTTTGCTACCGCATAGGGAGAATAGGGATGAAACGGAGTTTCTTCATTTTGAGGAACAGCCTCAACCTTTCCATATAATTCAGAAGTAGATGCCTGGTAAATGCGACAGGTCTTATCCAAGCCAGTCAAACGTACTCCTTCAAGAATGCGGAGTACACCCACTGCATCTACATTGGCTGTATATTCGGGAGAATCAAAAGAAACCTGGACATGGCTCTGAGCCGCTAAGTTATATATTTCGTCGGGACGAACCTTTGAAAGCACTTGAACAACCGACATAGAGTCAATCATATCAGCGTAATGCAAGTGAAAATCGGAATGTCCCTCAAGATGGGCAATACGTTCTCTAAAGTCAACAGAAGATCGACGAATCACACCATGAACTTCATAACCTTTTTCAAGTAAAAATTCAGACAGATAGGATCCATCCTGACCTGTAACACCGGTTATAAGTGCTTTTTTCTTCATTAAAATCTAATATAAAATCTACAACCTAAACTATCTTATTCATATAAGCCGTTTTGAATATTTTTCATTCTCTCACGGCGACGAATAGCTTTAGTCAATATAATATTACCAACAGTGTAAACAAATATATCAATCAGAACAAGAATTGTCACATTGATATAGGGCGATAAAATGATATTGAAGAAGATAAATGCAATTGCAAGTAAGAGAATCAAAATCATCGTAATTCGCTGGGGAATTCCAAGAGCAAGTAATTTATGGTGGATATGGCTCTTATCGGCAAGGAAGGGATTTCGATGGGCACGAATTCTATGAATATAAACTCTAATAACATCGAAACAGGGTAAAATAAGTGGCGAAAATGCAAGCACAGCCGGATTAGCGCCATTCACAAAACTGATGTTACATGAATTAATCAACAGCGAAAGGAATGATAATATAATACCGATTGTGAGCGCACCTGTATCGCCCATAAATATTTTCTTTTGTTTTTTAGTACTTCCGAAAACATTATAGTAGAAGAACGGAACCAACGTACCGAGCGTCGAGAATGCTATCATCGAATAAATATAAAATCCGTTGTTGAAGAACAGTACACCATAAACGGTTAAACAAACCGCACTCAAGCCAGATGCAAGTCCGTCAATTCCATCAATAAGGTTAATTGCGTTTGTAATATAGACAACAACGAGGATGGTAATAAACCATGCCAATACGTTGGGAATCGTATATAAGAAAAGTAGTCCGTGCAAATTATACAACGCGATACCACCTAAAACAAAGAAAATTGAAGCAATTATCTGCACAATAAATTTTGCACGATATTTTACTCCAATCAAATCATCAGCAAGTCCGACCAAAAACATCATAAACAGGGAGCAAACGCCAAATACGACCGGGAGTCCGAAGTCAAACGAACCGATGGAAACGATATGATAACGCAAACCAATTCCAATAACCAACGAAATTGAAAAGATGATTGCCGGCATAAATGCTATACCGCCAAGACGTGGTATTACCCCATGATGAATCTTACGATCATCAGGCTCATCAAATAGTTTTTTTCTAAATGCAATAAGAAGAATCTGCGGTATAATAATACCGGTCAGAATCAAACTTACTATAAAGACTGCCAAGCAGATTATAATCCAATAATTCATGTGATCAAGATTAAATTTATTACTCTTGAAGCACCAAACCTAAGTGTACTTAGATAGTGGTTGTGGTTTTAAGTGGTATAAGAACCGATTAACTATTTACTTGGAAACGCGAAAATGTGCGCTTCCGATGCAAAGTTAACGAAATAACTTAAAAAAACAAAGATTTTCATCGTATTTATTTAAACAGGCACAGGCAAAAGCAGAATGCTATTATACTTTTTGTATGCTAACACATTAGAGTTAACACACTTAACAATCTTTTTTATTTTTGGTGCACTTTTCTTTAAATTCGCAACAATTGCATCCGGTTTGCTTCTTACCAAACCATCCGAACGTTAGCCCAAGTGCGATTACAAGCAATATCGCAATACCTGCCCATTGTAAAATTTGGTTAATCATACTGTTAATTTTTTGCTATTAAAGCATTAAATTTTAAATTCAGGCGCTCGAATTCAAGCAAAAAATTGGGAGTGAACATATTTTTATCTCGGTTAGACTCAATCTCATCAAAAGAGAAATACCTAATTTCATCGATTTCATCTTTGCTAAACTCAAATGAGTCAGCATCAAGATCGCACACCACCCCGAAAGAATTAATCATTTCGCGTTCGACAGGGGATTCAAATATGTATCTATCAAGCTGAACAGGCATAAAATTCTTAAAACCTAACTCTTCAAAAGATTCTCTCATCAGTGCAGTTTCGATATCCTCGCCATAATCGACATGACCGCCAACAGCCGTGTCCCATTTACCCGGCTGAATTGACTTATTCATACTTCTTTTCTGTAAAAGAATCTTACCCTCTTTATTAAGAACATGGAGATGGACCACAGGATGAAGCAACTTCAATGGTGAATGACATTCCGAGCGAGATGCACATCCAATTATATTCCCCTTGTTATCAACCATGGGTAACATCTCTCTGCTTTCTTTATTATAATTCATTATTTCTTCAATTTTATAGCTTTTGACAGCTGTTCGGGAGAAAGAGTTTCGGCAAATTCACTAAAACTAAAGACTGTTTTACAACCTGACGCATAGTTGCTGCATCCAAAAGCCGATTTTCCTTTAACAATATGTCCTTTTTTACAAACCGGACATATAATTTGCTCAAAAGAAGTAATCTTAACTCGTGGTTTGCGCGGTGGTTTAGCTGCTGAGTCTCCTTTTTTGCTCTTTGAGCTCTGTTTTACAGGTTTTTCCTCAGTTTTACCTTCAACAATGATGCGACGGGCAGAGTTGTCGTTTAAAACATTGATAACAATCTCATTAATTTGAGATTTGAGTTCATTAATGAATTCTGCTGCAGAATACTCTCCTCGCTCAATTCGACGAAGCTTGTTTTCCCAAATACCGGTTAACTTGGCACTCTTAAGAAGCTCCTGATTAATAGTTGCAATCAAATCAATACCTGCTTGAGACGCCATTATATTTTTACGTTCACGATAGATATATCTACGTTTAAACAATGTTTCAATGATAGCGGCGCGCGTTGACGGGCGACCAATACCGTTTTCTTTCATTGCATCGCGCAACTCTTCATCGTCAACAGTTTTACCGGCTGTTTCCATTGCTCTCAGCAAAGTTCCTTCAGTATAGTATTTAGGAGGTTGAGTTGCTTTTTTCTGCAAAGAAGGATCGTGGGGTCCACTTTCTCCCTCATCAAAATGAGGTAAAATCTTATCATCAGAGTCATCACTCCCCTTTTCTCCATTAGATTGAATGACATTACGCCAGCCAGGTTCGGTAATAACCTTACCATTTGCCTTAAACTCGATATCATCCACCTTACCGACAACCGTTGTTGCAAGGAATTGACAATCAGGGTAAAATGCCGCAATAAAACGGGTCGCAACCAGATGATATAATTGACGCTCGTTACCGACTAAAGAAGACGGAGATTCACCTGTCGGAATAATAGCATGGTGGTCAGTAACCTTTGAGTTATCGAACACTTTCTTTGACTTCGGTATTTTATTTACTAAAACAGGCTGAGTCAAAGAAGCGTATGGGGTCATCTTTTTGAGAATTTCAGGGACCTTGGGATAAATATCATCGCTAAGATAAGTTGTATCAACACGAGGATAAGTCGTTACCTTCTTCTCATATAGTGACTGAATTAATTTTAACGTATCATCGGCACTCCATCCCCAACGTCGGTTACATTCAACCTGGAGCGAAGTAAGGTCAAATAATCTTGGTGGAGCCTCTTTACCTTTCTTCTCTGTTACAGACTGAACTATGAATGGTTTGTTGGTTATAAGGCTTAACGCTTGTTCGGCATCTTCAATCTTCATATATCGACCGGCAGTCGAGTTAAAGACAGTGTCGCGATATACTGTTTTCAACTCCCAAAAATCTTCAGAAACGAAATTGACAATTTCATGATGACGCTGAACAATCAACGATAAAGTCGGTGTCTGCACTCGTCCGATTGACAAGACATTTCCGGGCGTAGAATATTTGAGCGTATAAAGACGTGTAGCATTCATGCCGAGAATCCAGTCGCCAACAGCACGTGAGAGTCCGGCATGATAGAGATTATTAAACTCTGATTCCGGCTTTAAGTCAGCAAAACCTTTACGAATTGATTCATCAGTCAACGAAGATATCCAAAGACGGCGCACAGGACATTTTACGCCCGCCTTTTGCATCACCCAGCGTTGTATCAACTCTCCTTCTTGTCCGGCGTCACCACAGTTTATCACTTCTGACGCTTGATTAACAAGAGATTTGATAACACGGAACTGATGTTCAATGCTTTTTTCAGGAATAATCTTAATTCCAAATTTCGGTGGAAGCATCGGTAGGGAACCCAGTGACCATTTCTTCCACATCGGAGTATAGTCAGCTGGTTCTTTCAAGGTACACAAGTGACCGAAAGTCCATGTAACTTTATAATCGCCACCTTCAAAATAGCCATCACGGCGAGTATTTGCACCAAGTATTGCCGCAATATCTTTTGCGACACTCGGTTTCTCGGTAATACAAACTATCACTGGTCTTTACTTCCCCTCTTTTTATTTGTATTTTTCACATTAGCCTTAACGTCGCCATACACTGTATGGAAAACGACAACAGCATCATTTGAAAATTTAGATTGCATCGGAAAATCAACCTCGACATAAATTTCGCCTTCGTCTTCCCATTGGAAATAGCGTTTGAAGTCAACGCCATCAATATCTGAGGCAATGAATCGCTTTGTACAGTTTTCGAGTGATACTGAGTCAATGCGAGACGATGTGTGAGGGGTTGAGATCAAGAAAACACCTATACGTGAAACGCCATCGGTATTAGTGTTATTAATATCTTTAACCTGAGCGACAACTTTATGTTTAGGTTGTACAAGGCGCGGACTTAACCCCGGGAACTGAGCGACAGCCGTTATAGGTATAAGTGCAACAGCTAATAAAATATGTTTAGCAACAATCTTTATACTCATCGATTTTTACTTTTTTAATTCTTTTTTAGCTTGATTCCATAGTTGATCCATCTCTTCAAGAGTCAGATCACTAATTTTTCTGCCTGATTTTTTTGCCGACTCCTCAATGTAATTGAAACGTGCAATAAACTTTTGATTTGTTTTTTCGAGAGCATTTTCAGGCATAATCTTATAAAGGCGTGCTGCATTGACAAGAGCAAAGAACATATCGCCCATTTCTTCTTCCATAAGCCCATTGTCATTCTTTTCAGCCTCTGTTTTAAATTCGGCGATTTCCTCGTCAACTTTTACCCACACATCTTCTTTGTTCTCCCAATCAAAGCCTACATTGGCAGCCTTTTCCTGGATTCTATAAGCCTTGATAAGCGCGGGTAGTGCGTCGGGGACACCTGATAGAACGGTTTTATTACCATTCTTCTCTTTTAACTTGAGTTGTTCCCAATTCTGTTCTACATCATGAGAATCCTTAACATTGGTGTCTCCAAAAACATGAGGATGACGATATATCAGTTTATTGTTGAGCGCATCGGCAACATCGCAGATGTCAAACAAACCTTTTTCCTCACCAATTTTTGAATAGAAAAGTATATGAAGGAGTACATCACCAAGTTCTTTCTTGATGTCTTCGTTTTTATCTTTAATCAAGGCATCGCATAACTCATAAACCTCTTCAACCGTATTTGATCGAAGAGATTCGTTTGTTTGCTTTGCATCCCACGGGCATTTTACACGAAGGATGTCGAGGGTATCAATAACACGACCAAGAGCTTCTATTTTTTCTTGACGTGAATGACTTATCTTATTATTATCCATAACAGGGTGTATATTTTATTCAACAGGTATAAGAGCTGATTTCAACCAATGGGCAAATCTAACCGGATTCTTTTTGTAACTATATGGCGACACCAACGGACGTCCGCTACTGTCAACAATAACAAAATAGGGTAACTCGTTAGAGCCAAATCTTACATCTTGAAGTTTAGCCCATAATTCACCGTAGGTTGAAACAGTAACATGACTTTTATTATATGGGACTTTAAGTTTACTTGGTAACAACTCTTGATCATCAACATTGAGTTTAACTACAATGAAATTGTCAAACATCATATTGCTGACCTCGGGAACCGACAGGACTTTTTCTTCAACTGCGATACAGTCAAGACTGTCAGGCGCATAAAACTCAATCAACACCGGTTTATTATCGGTATTAGCCTTTTTCAGCGCTTCCTGATAATCGGTAAGGACGATTGCTCGTGCAGCATCTTCTGAGTTAAAGTTTTGATTATATAATTGTGGCATAAGTGCGCTAACACCCTTCACCGGTTGACCAAACAAACCGGGCAGCAGATAGATGGTCAAGGATAGCGTTCCCACTGCCAAAAATACACGGAACACGCTAACATTGTCGCGTCGAGTATCTTCGGGGAATTTCACTATTCCAAGTAGATATACCGTTAGAATTGTAAAAATGGCAATCCAGATTGAAATGAATGTTTCTCGGCTTATCAAATTCCATCCCAATGCCAAATCGGCAACCGACAAGAATTTGATTGACAGTGCAAGTTCTACAAAACCGAGAAAAACATTTATCGAACTCAACCATGAACCGCCACGTGGCAAGTGTTTCAGCCAAGCCGGGAAAATTGCAAAAAGAACAAACGGTAGAGCAAGTGCAACAGCAAAACCACCAAGACTTAGAGCGGGTCCCTCGATTATTCGCAATGAAACCGATTCGACCAATAGTGTTCCGATAATCGGAGCTGTACTTGAGAACGACATTAATGCCAAAGCAAGTGCCATTACAAATATCGAGGCAAATCCGGCACCTTTTTCAGCTTTCCCTTCAACCTTTTCGGTTAACTTTGACGGGAGATTAATTTCAAATGCGCCGAAAAACGAAATTGCAAACAATACGAGTAGTGCAAAGAATACAAGATTGAACCAAGGCGATGACGCCATTCGTATCATATAATTAGCTCCAAAAATTGTTGTAACCGCCAATCCAATTGCAACATAAAATACTATAATTGCAATACCATAGCATAAAACTTTCAGTACAATCTTTATCCAGTTGCTGTCTCGTGAGAAAAGACTCATTGACAAAGGAACCATAGGCCAAACACATGGAGTCAACAGAGCCAGTAATCCACCGAGGAACCCGATCATAAAAATGTGCCAGCCAGAATTTGTAATTGCATCAGGTAGCCTGCTATGTTCTGGATATAGTACCGGTTGCCAAATGTTTTCAGTATTCTTCATGACCGGCTTAACCTCCTTAACAGTTGTAGTTTGAGGAACAACGATATCATCCGGTTGAGATATAGGTTGAATTGTTTGTATCGTAGGGGTTGCCTCAAGCAAGAAATTAGCACTACTGGGAGGCAAACATTTTGAATTATTGCAAGTTTGGTAGTTAACACGTGCATCAAACTTGACCGAAGCATTATCTGCCACAGTAAACGGAATCATAAACGACACCTCATTTTCCCAATAATCCAATCTAAGATGAAATATCATATCGACTCCAACATTTGGCTGACGGGACGGGACAACTTGACCAAATGTTAAACCTTGAGCATTTGTAAACGAGAATGATGTCGCAATTGGACCATCTTCGGGCATTGTTAATCCATACATGTGCCACCCGGGTTCAATAACAGCATTGAAGACCACGGTACCGCTCACATCATCGTGCATATCAAGATGAGCGGTCCATACAACAGGATCTGAAGCCTGCGCCGGAAACGAAATGAGACCGGCTAAAACTATAGAAATATATGACAGAAAACGTAATAGATTCATAACTGATTAATCTTCAGAATAGTGACGAAGTACACGTCGATATGAGTTAAATATTTTTGATTTCGAGACAAATCCGACATAACGCCCTTCTTCAACAACCGGGAGATTCCATGCGCCGGTGCTGTCAAAGGCCTTCATAACACTTTCCATCGACTGCCCCACCTCAATTTTTCCGGGAGGTGCACTCATGAATTTTTCAACATACATCTTCTTGTATAAGTCAGGCCGGAACATGATATTTCTGATATCATCGAGTAAAACGATTCCAAGCAAAATACCATTTTCATTTATCACGGGGAAAAGGTTTCGATTACTTTTTGAAATAACATCAACCATTTCCTTCAAATTCATTTCGGGACGAACCGACATAAAGTCGCGCTCGATAACACTGTCCATTTTTAACAAAGTCAAAACAGCCTTGTCTTTATGGTGTGTCAACAATTCACCGCGACGAGCAAGACGCATTGTATAAATACTGTATGGTTCAAATACTTTTATTGTACCGTAAGAGATTGTAGAAACAATCAACAGTGGCAAAAACAGGTCATAACCACCGGTCATTTCAGCGGTAAGGAAGATTGCCATAAGCGGAGCGTGCATTACTCCACTCATTACACCTGCCATACCCATCAATGCAAAATTTTTGAGAGATAAATCAAGGTCACCCCAAACAAAGTTCAACAAAAATGCAAAAAAGAAACCGGTCATACATCCTACATAAAGTGAGGGCGCAAACGTACCACCAATACCACCGGCACCTGTGGTTGCAGACGTCGCAAAGGCCTTCAAAAGGATAATACATCCGATGAACAGAATTATAAACCATGTATTAGTTCCATCAGAATAGAAGATTGAACTGTCAACAATCGATGATGGCGAACCGTCAAGCAGTTGATTAATAGAAATGTAACCTTCTCCATATAGCGGTGGAAAAAGAAAGACTAAGCCTGCAATCAATGCACCACCTATTAATGTTTTCTTCCATTGAGTTTTCAAAGTCTTGCTAAAAAAACTTTCCATTTTCAACATTACTCGTGTAAAGTAAAGCGATACAACACCACAGAACAATCCTAGCAAAATGGCGTATGGAATGCGCGATGTTACAAAGTTTTCACTTTGGATAAACAGGAATTCCAAATCATATCCGGTAAAAATATATGCTATTGTTGCAGCTGTGATTGATGAAATCAACAACGGCATAACCGATACTGTTGTCAGGTCAATCATCAGTACTTCAAGCGTGAAAAGCATACCTGCAATCGGCGCCTTGAAAATTCCGGCAATTCCTGCAGCAGCACCACATCCAACCAAAATCATCAAGACACGTGGAGACAATCTGAACAACTGACCAACATTTGAGCCAATTGCGGCTCCTGTGGCAACAATAGGGCCTTCAGCACCGACCGAACCACCAAATCCGATAGTAACCGAACTGGCAATGATTGATGAATACATATTATGGGGTTTCAGACGGCTCTTATTTTGGCTGATAGCATAAAGAACACGCGTAACACCGTGTGAAATATTATCTTTAACGCAATATTTCACATACAAAACCGAGATAATGATACCGATAATCGGGCAAATCAAGAAAAGGTAGTTTCCACTGTTTACAGCCAAATGAGATGTAATCAATGTCGATATCAAATGAATCAGGGTTTTGAGAAGTATAGCCGCAAAACCGCCCAATATACCAACAACGAGCGCAAGAATAATGACAAAAGTCTTTTCTTTTATGTGAGTCTCCCGCCAATACACAATTTTTTGCCACCATTCCGAGTAAACTAGGTGACGACGGGTATTATGTTCGTTTTGTTCTTTAGTCATACAAATTACAAAAGCAGATGTGATGTTTAACTATGGACGTAGAATCTTTATCACACCATTACAACCAAGCTTAATTACACTTGATGGGGAGGCGTCAATTACTTCATCCCGACGAGACTCCATTATGTAATCGACCGTTGATTTTATATCATCAGAGATATCACAGAATGAAGGTGCCGACGGTTCTCCACTGATGTTTGCCGACGTTGACACAATGGGACGTCGCAACGCCCTACAAAGACCTGACGAAACTTTCTCAGAAGTCACGCGAATACCAACGCTTCCATCTTCTGACAGAAGCTCGGGTGCAAGATTTATTCCCCTATCATATACGATTGTAAGAGGCTTAACAGCTGCATCAATCAACTCGTATGCAACTTCAGGAACTTCATCAACATAACGCTCAAGTTGACGGACTGAATCGGTCAATACAATCAGAGCCTTGGAGTCGGCACGGTGTTTTATATCATAAATGCGACGAACTGCTTCAGATTGAGTTGCATCACAGCCTAATCCCCAAATCGTATCGGTCGGGTACAATATTACGCCTCCCCTTTTGAGGACTTCAATCGCATTTGCTATATCTTGTTCTACTGTCATTATCTCTATATTATTATGACTGCAAAAATACTCAGAATTCATCAAAAAGCCAACTAAAGATCCAAATAAATTTTGGTCGAGCAATTATTATTATGTAAATTTGCATCAGTAAGCAATGAATTACCACACGTCAAAAACAGCTAAAAGTGTAAAAAACGGATTGGTGGCGATGTTATTTTTCGTCATCACAATTTTTATACAATTTTTTTCAAGAAAAATATTTATTAATGGCTTGGGGACCGACATTCTCGGACTTAATTCTACGCTTGCCAACATGCTTGAATTTCTCAATCTTGCCGAGCTCGGCGTTGGTACGGCTATCGGATTTTCGCTATTCAAACCATTAAGCTCAAACGACTATAAATCAACAAATGAGATAATAACATTTCAAGGTTTACTTTACAGGAAAATTGCATATATAATTCTTGTATGTGCCATTACTCTCAGTTGTTTCTTCCCTCTTATTTTTGAAAATTCGGGACTGCCAATCTGGTATGCCTACGCATCATTTTACACAATGTTGTTCAGCGCAATTGTTGGCTATTTTTTCAATTATAGACAGGTTATTTTATCGGCATCTCAACAAGAATATCGTATAATATACAGCTATCGTTTGACTCAACTCATCAAAGTGGTTTTACAGATGATAGCGGTCTATTATTCTAATTTCGGGTATCTCTGGTGGCTCATTCTCGAAGTTGTCTTTGTTATAATTTCTTCGATTGCATTACATTTTACTACTCAAAAGGCTTTCCCATATTTAAAGAATAGTTCTTTGACCTATAAGGAATTATCATTGAAATATAGCGAACTACGTTCTAAAATCAAGCAACTGTTTTTCCATAAAATCGGTTCATTTGCCCTATATCAATCGAGTCCGCTTATAATTTATGCCTTTATATCGCTGAATGAGGTTACTTTATATATGAATTATATGTTGATTTCAGCAGGAATCGTTCAGCTGTTTAACGCAATGTATAATGGTGTGAGTGCAGGTGTAGGAAATGTCGTTGCACAGGGTAACCGTGATTATTCTAAAACGATTTTTAATGAGATTTTCAGTCTTCGATTTGTGTCATCATGGATTGTGTTTGTCACATTCTTCATGATAGCCGGTAGTTTTGTTACATCATGGATTGGTGCCAAATATATCTTACCGATGAGTACAACTATTTTGATTGGAATCAGCTTATTCCTCAACTTAATCAGATATACGGTTGATATTTTCATTCAAGCCAACGGAGTATATGGTGACATTTATGCACCAATAGCCGAAGCAATAATCAATCTGACACTCTCAATCCTCTTAGGTTATATTTGGGGTTTGAACGGAATATTATTGGGTATAATAATTAGCCAAATTGTAATAGTAATTTTATGGAAACCTTATTATCTGCTCTCAAAATATACTCTCATTAAATTTCACCGATACTTACTGAAATTACTATCTCATTTTTCTGTTGCCATTATCTGTACTATTCCTTCGCTAATCATATATCATTTAATTGAAATTCATGTAGATACAACCGGATTTATCAGCTTTGTTTTACTTACCTTGTCAATATCCGTTTGCCTTACCATTTTTAATGGATTGGGATTTTATATCACCTTCAGTTCATTCAAAAATGCACTTCATCGACTTAAATCAATACGTTCAATAAAATGATAAGCATTGTCACTCCAACATATAACCGTGCCCTCCTGCTCTCGCGGCTTTACGAAAGTCTCAAAGCTCAAAGTTGCCATGATTTTGAGTGGATTATTGTTGATGACGGATCGACTGACAATACAACAGAGACAGTTAAGCGTTTCATTGATGAGAATTCAATTCCGGTTACTTTATTATATCAACCAAACGGCGGGAAACATACTGCCACAAACTTAGCATTACCCTATTGCAGCAAAGAATGGACTTGCATCGTTGATAGCGATGATTGGTTAACGCCAAACGCTGTTGAAATTTTATCTAAACAAGCAAGACAAATTGACACAAAGACAATCTGTGGTATAAGTGCATTAAAAGCGACATCTGAGAACAAAACAATAGGTAAGCATCCTGAAATAAAGGTCGTTGACCTACCTTTTTTCGACTACTACTTTAAATTAAATTTTAGAGGAGACCGACTTTTGATGTTCCGAACTGAATTGATGAAACAGCATCCATTCCCTGTCTTTGAAAATGAGAAATTCATTCCCGAAGGGGTCGTTTGGCAAAGCATCACCAAAGGCAAACTCGTCCGATTCATTAACTCAAAACTAAACATCTGCGAATATCAACCGAACGGATTAACAGCTCAATATCGAGCACTAATGGAGAATAATCCGGTCGGTAATGCTCTCTATTACAAAATTTTGTCAGAAAACGAACGTGCCACTTTCATAACCAGGATCAAAAGCTCGGTTCTACATCTATACCTTCTTGAAATAGCGACAAAAAACAGCAGCGATGTTTCATCAGTTCTTCCTGATAAAAAACTACGTCTTTACCACATATTTGCAAGAATTTTAATGCCCATATACAAATTGAAACGTATTCTTGGGACATAAACTTTCAAGTTTTAAATTTTAGATGTATCTTTGCAGTGTTATAACAACCAATTATGCGAAGAATATATATATTCATACTCATCATAGCATTTTTACCACTACTTGCAACCGCTCAAAAAAAACCTAAGATTGAGCCGGGATATGCGTGGAAACTTGAGCCACCACTTGGTTTGCACGAGCCGGCAACTATCGACACTCTTATGCTGAACTACTATCGTTTGTCGGTTCCATCTGATGTATCAGACGCCTACGCCACAACCGGCAACCTCGGAGCAGAAGGTCTTAACCTGATATTTTTTGACCGTAAGCCAATGAGTGATTTCTTTTTTAATGACGCTCTTTATCATTGGCTCCCATCGGAATCAAAGATGAAATTCTATAACACCCGTATTCCGATGACACTTCTGAGCTATAACACCGGAGGTGGTCGTGATAATGCCCAAGACCGACTCTCGGGTGTATTTTCAGGTAACATCAATAAACGCGCTCAAATTGGTGCGCTGGTAGATTATCTTTACTCAAAAGGTAGCTACAATAACCAGGCAGACAAAGACTTCACATGGGGTTTTTCGGGTTCATATATCGGTGACAAATATGAATTTCAAGGATATTTCAATCACTTTAATTTCCTGAATAAAGAAAATGGTGGTGTCACTGACGACTTATTTATAACAGATCCGGCTGAAGTTCAAGGCGGTTCAACATCTATCAAAACAAAAAACATTCCGACTCGACTCAATAACTCCCACTCAAAAGTAGTCGGAACTGAACTATATCTCAATAACCGTTATAAACTTGGTTATTATCACGAAGATCCGCCCCAAGAAGGAGACACTGTTCCCCGTCGTACCTATATCCCGGTTTCAAGCATTATCTGGACGTTAAAATATAACGATAATAAGCATATTTTTAACGCTACAACCAACGAGAATAACTTTTGGGAACACTCCTATCTGAATGCCACACGCACATACGACCGTACAACCGCATGGTCTTTGACTAACACTGTCGGAATCTCGCTACTTGAGGGTTTCAACAAATGGGCAAAAGCAGGCTTAGCCGCTTTTGCGACCTACCGTATCAATAAATATTTCCAAACTCCCGATACAGTTACGGGTGTTTTACCGATTCCTGAAGGAATTTCACCGAACCCCTATCCAGACATTGCACCCAAAGGTACCGAAAACTTCTTTTGGATTGGTGCTCAGTTGACCAAACAACAGGGTAAAGTATTGAATTACTCAGCAACCGCCCAGATCGGTATGATTGCTCGAGCTGCCGGTGAAGTCAAGCTTGATGGTGAAGTAAACACTCACATACCCCTATTCGGTGATACCGTAAGTATCACGGGTTATGGACATTTCTACAATGTTGCCGCGCCATATTTTATGAATAACTATATTTCAAACCACTTTATCTGGAAAAATGATTTCGGCAAGAGTCGTTCATTTAAAGCGGGGGGGTATATAGACATTCCTTTTTCGCGCACCCATCTTGACATAGGTGTCGAAAACATTCAGAACCACATCTATTTTAATTCAGAATGTCTGCCGACTCAATATTCAGGCAATGTTCAGATTATCAGCGCACGACTCCAACAGAACTTTAAGTTTGGACCGTTGAACTGGGATAACACCGTGACCTACCAGACATCGACTCAACAAAGCGTAATTCCATTGCCAAAACTCGCGGTCTATTCAAATTTGTACTTACTGTTTAGAATAGCAGGAGTATTACACATCCAAATCGGAGTTGACTGTGATTACTACACCAAGTATAAGAGTGTAAACTATCAGCCGGCAACAATGAGTTTTTATAATCAAAACAAAGTTGAGTGTGGCAACTATCCGTTCATGAACGCATATGCCAACATGAAACTGTCAAAAGCGCGTTTTTACGTCATGTATTCTCACGTTAACCAAGGGTTGTTTGGCTCTAATTACTTCTCAATGCCCCACTATCCTCTCAATCCGCGCCGTTTCCAATTTGGTATTTCTGTAGACTTTGCTAACTAATGAAACGAATTAAATTAACAAAGAAAAAAATATGCCTTTACTCCATTATATCGGCATTCATAAAAATGCGTCTTTACTCCATTATATTGGCAGTCATAATTGTACTATGTTTCTTAATCAAGCAATGTACTACCCCGTCATCAAGCAGTCACCACTGGCGTGCAGGTGGCGACACACTGAATGTTGCTATTGAGCTGTCACCAACGTCAGTAAAAACCGATGGCGATACGCTTTCGGGATTCCATTATGAAATTCTTCAGGATTATGCCAAGGAAAAGAATATCAACATTCAATTTTCGGGCTTTTCTAATTTAAAATCAGCTATTCAAGGGTTAAAAAAAGGACAATATGATATCATTGTCAGCGATATTCAAACTACCGACAAACTAAAAACCGATTATATATTTACAAATCCTATTTATATTGATCGTCGCGTACTCGTAAGACAGAAGACAGGCGAAGCTAAGCAATTTTCTCAAATTTCGCTTGCCGGTGAGACTATTTATGTTGCAGCAGGAGGTCCCGATGCTGACCGACTTGCCGGTTTGTCACGTGAAATTGGAGATACAATACACATTATTGAAGACCCTGAATATGGACCTGAACAACTTGCAATCTTAGTTGCATTGGGCGAAATCAAACAGGCAGTTGTCGGAGAGGAAATAGCCCGACATATCGCTGAAGATTATCCCAATCTTGATATTAACAATGCCGTATCATTCAACCAGTTTCAATCGTGGATGACAACACCGAAACATCAGGAGCTTTGTGATTCAATCAACAGCTGGCTTGCCAAATATAACAAAACCAAACGATTCAAAAATTTAAAATCAAAATATCTTCGTTCAACCAAATAGTTTACACATCGACTATGCCACGAACCGAACAACAGTTAGAGGGAGTAACACTCCTCGGAAATACCGGGGTGAAATACCCGACCCAATATGCACCTGAAGTTCTTGAAACTTTTGAAAATAAGCATCCCGAGAACGAATATCTTGTCACATTCACATGTCCGGAGTTCACTTCTCTCTGTCCCAAAACCGGACAACCCGATTTCGCTAAAATCGTAATTAATTATATCCCGAATATAAAGATGGTTGAGAGCAAGAGTCTTAAGCTCTATCTGTTCAGCTTTCGCAACCACGGCGATTTCCATGAAGATTGTATAAACATCATCATGAACGATCTTGTCGCATTGATGAATCCACGTTATATCGAGGTCATTGGCTTCTTTACGCCTCGTGGCGGAATCTCAATTTATCCGTTTGCCAATTATGCCGACGCCGACCACAAACAGTTGGCTCAAGACCGCCGATTGGCTGCATTCAACTATGGTATTGATATTATTAATAACAAATGATCGATAAAGCTGTTTTAATACATTCAGGAGGCATGGACTCAACAACCATGCTCTATGAATTTAAAGACTCGATTGCTGTTGCCATAAACTTTAATTATGGTTCAAACCACAATCGACGTGAGGCTGAATGTGCCCGCATTCATTGTAAAAGACTCGGCATCGAGCTAATCGAAATTGACCTTGCCTTTATCCATCAATATTTTAAAAGTTCGCTGCTCTTAGGCGCAGATGCCATACCCGATGCCGACTATGCCGAAGAAAATCTGAAGTCAACGGTCGTTCCATTCAGAAATGGCATTATGCTCTCTATTGCAGCCGGAATAGCCGAAAGCCGTAATTTATCATCGGTTATGATGGCTAATCATTCTGGCGACCATGCAATTTATCCCGACTGCACATCACGATTTGTCACCGCTATGGATGCTGCAATTCAAGCCGGAACTTACGGTCCGGTCAAATTAGTTGCGCCTTATACCGGATTAACCAAGTCAGACATTGCTAAACGAGGTAAACAGCTAGGCATTGACTATTCGCTTACATATAGCTGTTATCGCGGTGGTAAAAATCACTGCGGAACGTGCGCTACATGTAGAGAGCGTCGCCAATCACTGCTTGACGCAGGAATTGACGACACTACAATATACGATTCGATATAAATCTTAAAAATTATATCCTAACGACAGTTCAAACAGGTTGCGTCGGAAATCGACATTACCCGATTTATAAACTTTTGTTATACCTGGAGCTCCTGAGATTGAAAGGTTGTATCTTCCGTATGTGAAACCTGCACCAAAACGCCACTGAAGGTCGAAGTGCTTAAACCCGTTGTCTCCAAACATTGACGAGTTTTTCATCTCGGCTGATTTCCAGTGACTACGCGCTAAAAAGCTATAGTTTAATTGAGGACCTGTAAAAACAAAGACATTAATATCATCGGTCAGGTCAAAGTGGAAACCGAAATCAAACGGCACTCTGAAACCGGCATTACCGATTGAGCCGTCTGCAGCTGAGAATCCCGGTATAGGGTCAACCGGGCTTGTTAATCCAAATGTATCGTAGAAGAAATTAAGTCCGGGCTGGAAGTATAAATTCATTACCAAAGGAATGTGATATACCGCACCGACATGAAATCCGGCTCCGTTTGTATATACACCATATCCCTCTGATGCCGATGAGACATCAAGACCGGCTCTCACACCTAAATAGATGTGGTTTGACTCATTGTTAAATACCGTTTGTGCATCTGTCGAAACCGATGCTGCTCCGAGTAATAAAACTGCTGTAAAAAACTTTTTAAACATAACTTCAGTCATTTTATATTTTAACGACTGAAGGCGGTAATATGTTTAATCAGTCGTCATAATCATATAGCAGTTCAAAGTCATCAATAAACAGCATACTTCCGGCTCCACCAGTAAAGAAATCGCCATATTTACTTGCCGAAGCTACTATAACAATATGTGTTGGAACACGGTTTGTAGCATTGTAATTGAGCTTGACTTCAAACTCTTTATAATCATTAACGGTTTCACCCAACTGAAAGTTTCCGTAGGCAATCACCGACGGGTCATTAGGACTGAACAACTGAAGATTCTTGGGATTAGTCCTAATTATGTATGGCTCACCCTTATCAGAAAGTGCACACCATATATTACATGTGTCGGGACGTCCCTTCAAGTATTCATAGCCCGACCCAGCAGTCGAGTTAGAAATAGTAGTTGATTTGTATTTGAAATAACCTCTCAGTTTGGTAGGACGCTCGGTAAATTCGCGGCCGAATGACAAGATACCGTTTGTGCCGTCTGTTGCAACATAATAACCTGTAAAGATATTACCTGCCGCAAGTTTACCGATAGCACCGATGCCGACAAAGCGTGTTTCAAGACAAGCCGACTTACCGCTTCCGGTCGGAGTATCTTCGCTTGGGAATGTGTTACTTGTACCGAGCGTGGTAGCTCCTTTATTACCTGAATCCCAGAATGGTTCAGCACCCTCAGCCCACGGGTTCCAAACTTTACCGTTAAGCCACCAATTATTAAAATCGGTATTGGGCACCTGTAATGAAACTCCGGTTGTGAAGGTCATTTCAGCACCATAGTCTTCATTGCTATAAGTTCTAACGACATATTTTGTCAATGGCTGAAGATGAACAAGACGACATGTAAAGGCTCCACCGTTAGTCGTAATCCATTCTTTAGGTGCACGAGTCCATTCTGTGTCAGATTCCTTGCGATATTCAACACCGTTATCACGGTCTTCCTCAGCCTCACCATATACCCAGCCTACACATGTCCAACCATCGGCACTGACTGTTGTAACCGATGCCTGACGTGATTCGATATAGATATACCAAGTTTCTTTAATGCCAAACTGCTCAACTTTCACTTCAACGGGACGACTGAAGTCAACCGGTCCGTCAAGCAAATTGGTTTCGACAGTAGCACCTTCGGGCCATAGCTTTATTGAAAGTACATTAAGGGCTGAAATATCAGCGTTTGAAGACACATAGGCAATCACACGGTGAGCAGGAACGTCAATTTCACTTGAACCTATTTGGTTTGAAACGGTAAAATAACGTTCAATCGGCTGGTTGGCGGTTATTGTCCAGGCATAGTCCTGATATAAAGCCACAGTAACCTGTTTGGGCTCTGAAAGGTCAACGGGTAATGCCGGATCAAAGTCAACAAAGTGTGCTTCGGGGGTCAATGCAAAAGAATCGACCATGACACTTCTAATGTTGACATCTTCTTCAAGATAAACATTCACTGTCATTTCGGTCGAATCAATCTCGGCAGCCTTAAACGAACCTGCAACATCAAAAGCACGAATATTTGCCTGTATCCTTGGATAAGGTATATCATTTTTTATGCATCCGCTAACCACAGCCAACGCCGCACAACAAAGCGGAACAAAAATATTTTTCAATCCTTTCATATTAATTAAATATGGATTCCGAGTCCGAAATTGATATTAAAGATATTGAATCGGAAGTTGGCACCCGATGAAAAGCGTGTACCCTCCTCTACTTCATTTGTAATCTGTTTCTCTCGTTTGAAGTTCAAGCCAAATACGCCGAACGAAACGTTAAAAGAAACATTATCCATTATAAACACACATACGCCGGGGCTAAAATTCAACGCCGCCGAGGTGACGTTTGTGCGTGTATCTTTCAATTCATCATTGTAATATCGTTTAAATCGGCTGATACCGCTACCCAATGTCAAATCTACTTCATTGAAAATTGCAAAACGTTTTCCAGCACCGAGTCCGACATAATTACGATAGAAAACCGATGCCGAGTAGCTTTGTGAATAATAGCTGATGTTACTGATAGAGAAACTGAGATCCTCATCAATATCTACCGACAAATGCTGGAGATCGGCGATAGTTCTGACATAATTGAATTTCAAACCTACCGACTGGTTATTTCTGAAGAAATATGAAATTGACGGTTTGAGAGAATATGCCTTTACCTTAAAATCGAGATCGGTGATGATTGACAACATTTCAAGATCGTCAGTCGAGAACTCGCCATAAGAGGCTGTCAATCCAAATGCCCATTGTCCTTTGGGAATAATCAGATAATTGAACAGTCCGCGATCATAACGACCATAGTTCTTTTCAGGAATAATGATACTTACGGTATCATCACCGACAATAACCATCTCGTCAATAGCATCAGAACGGGTTATTGTAGAATCAACCGGTATTTTTTTACGGTTAGCCATTGACTTTAACGGATTAAACTCGCTTCCGACAGGTTCGGCTACAATCTGCTGACAAAAGCCGAGACCAATCAATGTAATGATAATAAATATCGCTCTTTTCATTGTCAACATAAATTAGAGGTAAAACACCACGCCAAACGTGATTGAAAACAGGTTAACATTAAAATTGGCTGACTGCGAACGAGTGTGAGCCACATATATCTGATCGGTAATTGCTTTGGTCTTATGATATGCAAAGCCGAGCACACCGACATTGACTTCTATTGCCGAATAGTTGGTCAGAAACATACACATACCCGGCGCCAGACCGATATCAAGCGAATAGTCTCGTTCAAACACACCGGTTAACGATTCTCCGACACCGTTAAGCAATTTCGACTCGCCGCCACCGACCTGAACCTGGAGTTCGTTAAACAATCCGAAACGCTTGCTGTTGCCGAGACTGATATAATTACGGAATGCCGCCATACCATAGTATGTATGGCTCAGACGATAAAGGTTGGTAACGTCATAGCTCGTTTCGCTATCGATGATGACGCTTGCGTTGCGCAAACGGGTTAATGAACGGGCATAAGCAAAACGTCCGCCGGCTGCCATATTGTCCTTGAACGAATACATCAACATTGGCGACACCTTAAATGAATAAGTATCCCCATTAAGATTTTCGATAATAAAAAACTTATAGTTGTTTTGATCAGACTGAGTGTAACTGACACTCACACCTGTAATCCACTGCCCTTTCGGGATAAAGGAATGTTGCTCAAGCCCTCGCTTGAACACTTCTTGACCTGACAATCCCAAGGATATGCTTCCAAAAAAGAGAGTCAAAATCAAATATTTCAGATATTTAAAATTCATTTCCCTCAAAACGTATGATACATGATTTAGTTTTGAAGTTCAAAATTACTTCTTTTTATTTGATAACAGAACTTATTATCAGTTAAAAAG
>JAIDRE010000141.1 GCA_029061925.1 Muribaculaceae bacterium
GTTTCTCCGGTGCGGGTAAGAGGCTGAACTCACTTTTGGTTAAGAGATATGAGTAAAGCATCTGTACTACTTTCAATCTTATTAATGTACGATTTATCATTTCTTTCTCTGTCTTCAGATTTGACTTTGACCTTGCAAAGTTAGCTAAATTTACCGAAATAGAAAAAAATAGAGCAAAAAGCTTTTAATATAAATCGACTTTAACGCTATTTTAGATATCAAGTATTGATATTTTTCCAGTGGAAAGCAGAAAAATCGAATCGGGATCGGTAATGGTTGACGAAAGTTGTCGGGCTTTTTTGATGAGAGTGTCTATGTCGTCTGATTGTTTGAATTGCTCAATCATTTCTCTATTTAAAAGCGCAATCGGGTAATCAACCATAATGGTCGATTCGGTTTCCATGTTAAACGGAGTCACTGTATATTTTGATTGGCAATCGGAAATGTCATTTCGTTTGACAACGCTCAACTGTATGACTTCGCCGCGATGAACGACTGTGCGCGATAAAACTGCTTTATGCTTTGTCATAACATCCATTTTATCGTTTTTCAGATTTGAAATTGAATTGTTGCTGGTTATATCTGCGGCGATAGCTTGATGTGTCAAAACGGCGTCTTACGAGACTGAGCGAGTCGATGAATATTTCTTCGTGTGGTTTCATGTCAAATGATACGAAGCCATAGATATTTATCGGGTTGCGGACTGTATCCATTACGGCAGTTAGGCGTGTCCACCCATCATCTTCAACCGAGTGGGTGACATAATCAGTCGTGTTATCATCGTAATCGATAAATATAGCTACATTTCCGGGATTAGCTTTATTAAAGGTCTTGAACTGGAATGTGTAGCTGTCACCTTTTTCCCAGGCATTATCTTTTACAAGAGTGAAATCCAGACAATCAACCGGTGACAATTGATTAAAGACATAGCTCGATGCCCCCGTCCACGCATTTACAGAGTCACCCATAATTGAGGTTGAGACAACGGCAACACTACCGGCTTTTTCAACTTCGGCTTCAAGTTCTTTGATTACATTGTCATATACCTCGCTGAGTTTGTCGATATGATAGCCATACCATCTCATTGATGAATCGAAAGTGGCTTGGTCGGTTTTATGAAGATTATAAACCGCTTGTTTCAGTTTGAGTTTAGCCGAGTCGTCGGGGAAATCGCGGTATTTAATTTCGCTTAATGCTTCGGCTTTATGCAGGTCGATTAGGAGTTCTGTCATCTTTTTTTCTGACAAGACTCCCTTTGGTGTGTTATGGCACGATGATAAAGCTATCGACAAAATTGCCGATATAAGAATTAGAATGAATGCTTTATTCAAATCGTGCATAGAGTTTAATTTTTAATCTACAGCAACTCCGTTATCTTCCTCAGCCGGTTTGGGCTGTTGTTGAAGCTCGGTCAATTGGCTTGAGTAGAAGATAATAAGCAGAAGAATACCGACTGTGATGGCGGCATCGGCAATGTTGAATACCGGCTGGAAAAAGATAAACAAATCGCCACCAATAAACGGAATCCAATCGGGCCAGTTAAAGCTGAACAAGGGAAAATAGAGCATATCTACTACGCGACCATAGAGGAATGGTGCATATCCGCCATCTTCGGGGAACATTTCTGCCACTGTCGGTGGAATGGGGTCATTGAAGATGATTCCGTAAAACATTGAGTCAAGAATGTTTCCGGCAGCTCCGGCAATGATGAGTGAAAGCGATATCAGGTATCCGGTCTTTAATTTTGGATTGTTCTTAATATGGCAAACATAATAAATTACCAATCCGACAACGACAATTCGGAGCAGAGTCAAGAAAATTTTGCTGCCAAGCTCCATGCCAAACGCCATTCCGTTATTTTCGATAAACAGAATCTTAAACCACGAGGCAACCTCGACGCTTTCGCCGAGGTAGAAGTGGGTTTTTATATAGATTTTTACAATCTGATCGACAAGTATTACCGACAGAATTATGATGAGTGCTAAAAGTCCTTTTGATTTCATTAGATTGAAACAATATCAGTGTTTGCCGGCATTTTTTTGATCAACGCTCAAAGTGGCGTGAGGTACGGCTCTAAGACGTTCTTTAGGAATGAGTTTACCGGTCGACCGGTCAATGCCGTATGTTTTGTTCTCAATTCTCATTAATGCGGCTTGCAGATGCTGAATGAATTTCCCTTGACGTTGAGCCATGCGCACTGCTTCTTCTTTTCCGAGCGTTGATGCGCCTTCTTCCAATGTTTTAAAGGTTGGAGACGTATCGTTGGTGCCATTTTCGTTGGCATTGTTAAGCTCAGACATTATCAAATCATATTCGCGTTGAGCTTTCTCAAGTTTTTTGAGAATAATCTCTTTGAACTCGAGAAGCTCTTCGTCAGAATATCTGGTTTTTTCTTCCATAGACTTGTCGGTTTAAGCGAGCGTAATTTTTACATTAACCTCTGTTCCGTCAATATCGAGTCGTTCATCCTCGGCAGGTGATTCAATCTTACCGGTTACAACGGCATCGGCGAGTACCTGAGTAGCGATGTATGATCCATATTCCTTGACTGCGTCATCGGTCAACTCGTTTGGCTCGATAACAACATTAATACGGTCAGTAATATTGTAATCACGCGATTTTCTGATGTTCTGAACACGGTTGATGAGGTCTCGGGCGATACCTTCACGACGGAGTTCGGGGGTGACGTTGATGTCGAGAGCAACAGTAAGGTTACCTTCGTTTGCAACCATCCATCCGGGAATGTCTTCAGAGATGATTTCAACGTCAACTGCATCAACAACAGCATCGGTGTTGTCAGGGAGAACAATCTTGATTGAACCGTCGCGTTCAAGATCTCTGATTTGAGATTGAGAGAGCGACATGATTGCGTTAGCAACCAGCTTCATTGCTTTACCATGTTTCGGACCAAGTTTCTTGAAGTCGGGTTTAACGCGTTTTACAAGGATATTCTCGTCATCATCTGGGATTTGAAGTGTTTTAACGTTAACCTCAGTGAGGATAAGGTCTTTAACCGATTCGATTTCGGCACGCTGTTTTTTGTCGGTTGCCGGAACCATCATTGCCTGGAGCGGCTGACGCACTTTGATATTAGCTTTACGACGCAAAGCAAGAATCATAGAAGTGAGTCGCTGTGCAATGTCCATTCTGGTCTCAAGTTCCTTGTCGATTGCACTTGTATCAGCTTTGGGGAACTTGGCGAGGTGAACCGATTTGTTGTCACGACCAGAAACAGAAGTCAAGTCGCGATAAAGTTGGTCAGAATAGAATGGGGCGATAGGTGCCATTAACAATGCGATAGTTTCAAGGCATTGATAAAGAGTCTGATAAGCTGAAAGTTTATCGCTGTCGTTATCGCTTCCCCAGAATCGTTTGCGGTTAAGACGGACATACCAGTTAGAGAGGTTGTCTCCGATAAATTCATTGATTTCACGGGCTGCCTTGGTCGGTTCATAGTCATCGAGTGCTTCCTGAACATTTATAATTAATGTGTTAAGGAGCGAGATGATCCAACGGTCTGATTCGGGACGGTCTTTCATCGGAACTTGAGGTTCTGATCCTGTGAAGCCATCGAGGTTGGCATACTGTGCAAAGAATTTATATGTATTGAACAGAGTCGCAAAAAGTTTACGTGCAACTTCCTGAACACCCATCGTGTCGAACTTAAGGTTATCCCAGGGTGATGAGTTGGCAATCATATACCATCTAACCGGGTCAGAACCATATTGTTCGATAGTTTCAAACGGATTGACAGCATTGCCAAGACGTTTTGACATTTTGTTACCGTTTTTGTCGAGTACAAGACCGTTTGAGATAACTGCTTTATATGAGTTGCGGTCAAATACCATACCGGCGATGGCATGGAGTGTGAAGAACCAACCGCGGGTTTGGTCAACGCCCTCGGCAATGAAGTCGGCAGGGAAGAGTTCGCCTGACTCGATAGCTTCTTTGTTTTCAAACGGATAGTGGTGTTGAGCGTAGGGCATTGAACCAGAGTCAAACCAAACGTCAAGAAGGTCGAGTTCGCGTTTCATTGGGTTGCCGTTTTCGTCGACGAGGATGATGTCATCGACATACGGACGGTGAAGGTCGATCTTCTCGTAGTTCTCTTTGGTCATTACTCCGGGAATAAAACCTTTGTCTTTCAACGGATTTGACTTCATTACACCGGCAGCGACTGCTTTTTCAATCTCATTGTAGAGCTTTTCCACCGAGTCGATGAAGATTTCTGATTTACCGTCTTCAGAGCGCCAGATTGGGAGAGGAGTTCCCCAGTAACGGCTACGCGAAAGGTTCCAGTCCTGAAGGTTCTCAAGCCATTTACCAAAACGACCTGTTCCGGTTGCTTCGGGTTTCCATTTGATTTCTTTATTCAAGTCCATCAAACGTTCGCGCACGGCAGTTGATTTGATAAACCAGCTGTCAAGAGGGTAGTAGAGCACCGGTTTGTCAGTACGCCAGCAGTGGGGATAGTTGTGGACATGTTTTTCAATTTTGAAAACACGGTCGGTTTGCTTCATATACATACAAAGTTCGATGTCGAGTGTTTCATCGTTCTCGCTCTTTGTTGCGTCATAAGCGTTTTTGACATATTTACCTTCCCACGGTTTGTATTGCTCTACATCAATGCGAGTTTTAACAAACTCGGGGTCGAGTTCGTCAAGCATGTAGAAACGACCTTTGAGGTCAACCATCGGGCGAAGGTTGCCGTCGCGGTCGATAAGGTGCAGTGGAGGGATCCCGTTGAGTTTTGAAACACGAAGGTCATCAGCACCGAATGTACCTGCGATATGAACGATACCTGTACCGTCTTCAACCGTTACATAGTCGGCGGGGATAACGCGGAACGCTCCTTCGTCAGCTTTCACCCAGGGAAGAAGTTGCTGATAATGCAATCCTGCAAGGTCTGAACCTTTTACTTTGTCAACTACTTCGTAGGGAATCAGTTTGTCGCCGGGCTTGTAGTCGTTGAGTGCGATATCCTTTGCTTTAGGATTGAAAATGGTTGAGAATAGAGCATCAGCTACTACAACAGTCTCTTTTTTACCTGAATATGGGTTGTATGTTCTTACTATGTCATATTCGATTTGTGGACCTACAGCCAGTGCGGTGTTAGAGGGGAGGGTCCACGGTGTGGTTGTCCATGCAAGGAAGTAGGGTTCGCCCCATCCTTTCATCGACTCAATCGGATCGGTGGCAAGGAATTGAGCAATACAGGTTGTGTCTTTTACGTCGCGATAGCAACCGGGTTGGTTAAGCTCGTGTGAGCTAAGACCTGTACCTGCGGCAGGCGAATAGGGCTGGATTGTATAACCTTTGTAAAGCAAACCTTTATTGTAGATCTGACCGAGTAACCACCATACTGATTCAATGTAGCGGTTATCGTATGTGATATATGGGTCGTTCATATCAACCCAATAACCCATTGAGTTGGTAAGGGTTTCCCATTCACGGGTATATTTCATGACCTCGCGACGGCAAGCCTCGTTATAATCGTCCACTGAAATCTTGGTACCAATATCTTCTTTGGTGATTCCAAGAGATTTTTCAACACCAAGTTCAACGGGGAGTCCGTGTGTATCCCAACCGGCTTTACGTTTCACCTGGAAGCCTTGCATTGTTTTATATCGGCAGAAGATATCCTTGATTGTACGCGCCATAACGTGGTGAATACCGGGCATACCGTTAGCCGATGGAGGACCTTCAAAGAATACGAAAGAAGGACATCCTTCACGTTCTTTGATACTCTGTTCAAATAATGCTTTCTCGTTCCAATCGTCAAGTACACGATGGTTGATTTCCGAGAGATTAAAGTTATTATATTCTGTAAATTTTTTCATGAAAAAAATCTCTATATGCTAATTTTTCGCAAAGTTACAAAAAATCTTGTTATAATTATTTTTTGATTCCACCTTTTACACCGCCGCCCATAGCGAAGATGTTTTGGTCGTAAGACACAGTCTTGTGCGACATTTCACGGTTACGTTTCAATGCAAGCTGAACAAGGCGTTCCATCAACTGGTCAAATTTCAATCCGGTTGCTTCCCAAAGATAGAATGAGAGGGAGCCTGGGATTGTGTTGATTTCGTTAACGTAAATATCGCGGGTTTTGCTGTCAACAATAACGTCAACGCGGCTTACACCGTGACAAGAAAGAACACGGAATGTTTCGCCTGCAAGATATTTGATGCGTTCGGTTTCATCTTCGGGGAGTTCGGCGGGAATACGCTTTTGAGAAGCCTGCATTCCTTTAGCACCTTTAGTTCCACCGATATATTTATCTTCGTATGTAAGGAATTCACCTGATTTGATAGGCTCTTCCAAAACCGACATTGTGTATTCGTCGCAATCACCGAGAACTGAACAGTTGATTTCCTGGAGGTTATCAACCATCATTTCAACAATGATACGTGTTGAATATTTGCTTGCTGTCTCAACTGCCGAGATGAGAGCCTCACGATCGGCAGCACGGCTGATACCTACTGATGAACCGAGGTTCGCGGGTTTTACAATGACCGGATAGCCGATTTTTTCTTCAATTTTTTTGATTTGTTCGTCACGGTGAGCAAGCCATTGTTTGTCGGTGAACCAAACATATTTAACAACGGGAATATCATTGGCTTGTAAAATCATTTTCATTGTGATTTTATCCATACCGTTAGCCGATGACAAAGTGTTGCAACCGGCATAGGGAATGCCAATGGTTTCGAGTACACCTTCAAAAATACCGTCTTCACCGTTTGAACCGTGAAGAATAGGAATAACAACGTCAATATTTGAAACAACGTCATTTCCAAACATCGGTTTCTTTACCGAATAAAGTTTATAGTCGCCGTGAATTGGACGCATATACACTTCTTTACATTTTGCAAGAAGTGTTTTGGGATTCTTGTATTCTTTAATATCAAAAAGAGCATCGCCTGTGTACCAGCGACCATCTTTTGAAATGTATATTGGGGTAACATCAAAACGGTCACGGTTAATGGCATGCATAGCCTGATTCGCTGAAATTACTGAAATTTCGTGTTCGGTTGAGCGACCGCCAAAAAATACGGCAATGTTGGTTTTCATAAGTGTATTTGAAACAGAATGTATATCGTTAATTTAATTGTTTACTTAAATGTGTCGGGGAGGTCGTTCTCGTAAAGAACTGTATCTCCGGGTTTTGCAAGCCCCAACAAGAGTTGCTGAGCTTCGGTGAATGAATCTGCTATATAGAGATTGTCAGTGTCAAATGATTTGTCGGCTTTGATACCTTCAGAAATTGCATCACGGTTATATTGTCCGACAATTATCGCTATATCGGCTGATTTTGCAATGCGCTGACCAAAGAGATTGTTAAGTTCTTCCTGACGTTCGCCAAGTTCAATCATTCCGGGGGTGATGATGATGCGACGACCACCGGTCATGTGTGACAATACTTCGAGAGCCATGCGTGAACCGTCGGGGTTTGAGTTGAAAGCGTCGTCAATGATAGTTAGACCACCGGGAGTATGTTTCATGTTGAGGCGGTGTTCAACCTGTTCCATTGTCTCAACGGCATATTTGATTTTCTCAATAGGTACATCAAGTTTGAGTGCCATGCTGATAGCTGCAAGCAAATTCGAGATGTTGCATTGTCCGACAAGAGGAGTGCGGAATCTTATTTCTCCGGCAGGTCCGACATAAGTGAATGACGAACCGCGACGGTCATACTCGATATCTTTTGCAGTTACGTCACAGCCGGTTGTGTCGGTTATGGCATAGCGGATTGTCTCGGGGCCATTGTTTGTCGGACGTGAGGCAATCATTGCAAAGTCGTTGTTGATAACTGCAATGCCGTTGCTTGGAAGCGAATCAAAAAGTTCAAACTTGGTGCGTTGAACGGTTTCGATGGTCTTGAATGTTTCGAGATGTTGCTCGCCAACGGCTGTGATGATAGCATCTTGAGGATGAACGAGATCGCAAATTTCTTTGATGTCGCCCGGCTGTTTCGCACCCATCTCAACAATGAATACTTCTGTGTAGGGCTTGAGATATTCGCGGATTGTGCGAACAACTCCAAGAGTAGTGTTATAGCTACCCGGAGTCATCAATGTCTCATATTTTTCTGATAGAATGCGTTGCAGGTAGTGTTTAGTACTCGTTTTGCCATAACTGCCTGTGATACCGATGATTTTGAGCTCGGGCATTGCCTTCAGAATTGAAGCGGCATCGTCGTAATATTTCTTATTGATTGATTTTTCAACAGGGATGAGGATTGTGTATGAGCTTAACAAAACGAACTGTGACAAGAATAGAAGAGCGTAAGCCACCACACATGCGCCTTTCAGTCCGGCGAGTAACCATGCGATTGCAACGATAACTGCAGCCAAAGTCAATGCCACACCCATCAGTCGTTTTGCTCGCGGAGTGAACACTAACGGCTTTTTGTATTTAGCTTTTAACAAAGAGAGTGTAAACCAAATGGCAATCAGAGCGGCAACAGGTGCCGAAATGATAAACGGAATCATTGGAACCAGCAAAAAGGCTGTCGCAAAAAGATAAAAACAGCGTGCAACAGTTGTTGATTCACCTGTTTGAGATGCCCAGCGAGAGTATCGCTCGGGGCGATAAGAGTTTTGCTGGAACATCATTAGGTCGCGTTTCAATGTCATGAAAATCGCGGGAATCCAGAAAAACAGAGCGGTAAGCCCTGCTACAATATAAACTGTTGATGTATAGACAGTAGGCATTATGGGATTTTATTTAAGATTTCAAAAAACTATTAAGTACCGCTGCAAATTGTCCGGGATTGTCGAGGAAACTGTAGTGTCCGCATCCAGGAAAGCTGACAAGTCCGGCATCGGGTATAAGACGTTCCATTTTCTTTGCATCGGAAAGGGGAGTAGCCGTATCGTTTTCGCCCCAGATTAATAAAGTTGGCGCTGAAATTTTAGGCATTAGATGGCACAGATCTTCATTGACAACCTTACTCATAATGGCTCTCATTTGGGGTGACGCATTTCGATAGTCTGACGACCCTCTGCGCGAACGCTCTTTTTCAATACGCTCTTTTGCTTTTTCAGCTCCTAATAAGAGTTTGTAAATCAATTTTGACAGTTTAAACGAGTAAACTTTGAAGTAATATTTCATTGAACGCTTGGGTTTTACACCTGCCGCATCAATCAAAATCAACTTGTCAACCGGGTTTCGTGATGCGAAAACAATGGCAACACGTCCGCCGAACGAGTGTCCGGCTAACGACGGTTTTTCTATATTTAGAGCCTTGCAAAAATCTTCAATCAGTTTTGTGTAGCGTTCAACGCCCCATACTTCGGTCGGTTCGGTTGACTTTCCAAAGCCCGGAAAATCTATATTATAGACCGTATGTGTCTGAGAAGCTGTCCGAGCCACTGACGCCACAGTCGAATGGTCACAGCCCCATCCGTGCATAAGGATTAGAGGAGCTCCCGAGCCTTCAACTGAGTAATGAATATTTATGCCGTCAAGGGTCAAATCTTTTTCCATTATAGAGGATATCGAAATTTTCCACAAAGTTACATAAAATTACTTGATTTTTTGTCGATAAAAGTCAAAAAATAGGCTTAATGTTATTAATGATGTAATTATTAGGCATTTTTTTTGCTGTTTTAAACAGAAATATTACCTTTACGCTTTCAAAAATCGCACAGACAATGATAATTCTTATTGCCGAATCAAAAACGATGACTACGTGCAACGATGTTGTAGCTGTGTCAGCCGAAAATAAGCCACTTTTAGATGAAAAAGCAAACGAACTGATGTATTCGTTGCGAGGAATGTCAGCCGAACAGTTATCTGCGGCTGTAAAGATAAGTCAGCCGATGGCTCGTCGACTTCATGAAATGATTTATGAGTATGAAGATAAACGTCACGGCTCAAAGGCAATAGAAGCATTTACCGGTGTTGTGTTTAAAGCATTTAACTACAAGTCGTTGGATGATGTAGAACGTAATTTTACCAACAAAAATGTGAGAATTATTTCGTCGCTCTACGGCTACCTTCGCCCCGATGATATTGTAAAGGCTTATCGTTTTGATTTCACTACCAAACTTGCGCCCGGAAATGAGTCATTATCTGTCTATTGGCGTGATGATGTGACCAAGTTATTGATAAACGATATTGAACGGTCCGGTGATAATGAAATACTCAACCTTCTGCCGGGAGATGCCGAGAAAGAATTAGATATGAAGCTCCTCTCAACCAAAGCAAAAGTCGTTAAGGCCGAGTTTGTTGAAATAGGTGACGGTATCGCGAGGCGTACTCCAAGTGCCAATTGTTTGAAAACTTTGAGAGGGGAGCTGTTACGTCAGATTGTTACCCAACAGATTGAACATCTAACCGATTTGTGTTCCCTCGAAGGTTCAAACTATATCTCTGGAGATTCAATTACAAATAAAAACACGATAATCTTTACAACTGCCTGATAATCATTTTTAAAATAATTTGTTCAAATCAAATTTTATGTGTAAATTTGGGGAAATTTAAATTTAATTTTGGATAAAACAAGTCTTTATAAACCGTTTGAAATGGAGGAGGATCAAAAGAAAATATTATTTTATTTCGAGAGATTGCATCATTTATTAATGTTGATAAGATAGTG
>JAIDRE010000142.1 GCA_029061925.1 Muribaculaceae bacterium
ATGTGGCACCGTCTATTGTCTCGACGACGTCACCATCCCTGCTCTCCCCCTCCCCGCCGGCTACCAAGTCAAATCAACCAACTTCATGTTCAAAGGCATCTGCCCCAAGTGCAGCGAAGACAATTCATAATACTTAATGCATAACGCAAAATGCAAAATTACATTTAGACAGAGGAACAGGGAACCCAAATAATTTCCATAATAAAAATATTACCAAAAGATGTGTAATTACTCAACTTTTGGTAATAAAATGCCTATATATTTGCTATTACTGCTTAGTCAATGGCTTTACCATTAGAATCAAAGGCTCTTGCCTCGCAACTGAAAATATCAAATGATTCAGGGTATTCTTTCAGCCAGTTTAGTGCGTTCTCAATATCTGGTCGCATTTCTTCATGTCTGTTTCCTTCCCAATCATCAAATATAACTACGAGATTATTCCCTTTTGCCACTTCAACTACCTTATCAAGAATTTGAACAAAATATTCTTGACGGGTCGGTATTAGCACATTCCCAAAATTGAAAAAGAAAAATGATGACTCAGACTTTTCTTCATGGTCATAGCCTGATCTACCTTTGACAATCTCACAACTTCCGGGAAGAGTCCGAATATATTCGTTCAACGATACATTTGTTCCGGTTCTATGAGGAAATAAAGCCACAGGTGAAGATTTTTTGCCCGGAATTGTCGAGAGCAATTCTTTAATTTCAGTGAGTCGTTTTTTCTGCATAATATTTTAATATTTAATTTGTTTTAGTCTATATATACTATTTCTGCGTATGAAAATTTACTCAAATCTTGTATCGTTTGACCACTTTTAAGATACAAAGTTTTAAGTGTCTCAGGGCAGCTCAACTTCGTCAGTAAAGTATTCTTGGACACATCCAATGTCGTCAATTGATTATCGTTGCATCTCAAATCCGTCAGTGACGTATTCTTTGACACATCCAATGTCGTCAATTGATTATTATAACATCCCAAATAGGATAGTGATGTATTTTTGGATATATCCAATGTCGTCAATTGATTATAGCAGCAATCCAACGTAGTCAGTGCCGTACACCCGGACACATCCAATGTCGTCAATTGATTTTCGGAGCACACCAACTCCGTCAGTGACGTATTCTTGGACACATCCAATGTCGTCAATTGATTATTGTGGCACCACAACTTGGTCAGTGCCGTATTCTTGGACACATCTAATGTCGTCAATTGAGTTTGGTAGCACCACAACTCCGTCAGTGCCGTACACCCGGACACATCCAATGTCGTCAATTGAGTTTGGAAGCAATACAATATTTCCAAATTTTTAAAATATTGTATTCCCTCAAGTGAAGATATGCTTTTTTCAAAACCAGAACTAAGATGAACTCTTTTTACGCTTAAAGCTTCATCTTCTGTAATAACACCATCTTTGTTCTTATCAAATTTACTTAAAACGTAATTGCGGAAATTAGGGTCAGGAAAGGCAATAGTCATATCTGAAGGAATAGAAAGATATTCTTCCTCTTTGCCATCTTCTTGGCTTATCTCTATTGATGTAAAAGCATTCCCACCTTTATCAACTATTTGAATGTGAACGGTACGCGCTACATCTTTATTCTCGCTTATTGATAAAGTGACAGTTTCCTGGCGATGGGCACGTGATTCTACCGTACTAACCCAGCTTTTGTGTTCTTCTGGAATTGATAACGAGTAATCAGTATTTGTTTCGAGATTAATGCTAACAGTTCCACCTGCTTTGGGCACGTTATATGTTGTTCCGCTTGTTACTTGTAAGAAATCTTCTTCGCCAAACGAAATGCTGCTCATTACAGTTACCTTTCCGTTTGATGCAAGCAATATTACTTTGTCATACTCGTCAACGGCATCACCGGTAATAATGGTAATAGAACCTTTTGCTGAATTACGATTATTTAATTTTGCTTTGACATTACCCGATGAAATAACTTCCAATTTGAGCCCAACGACGCTACCTTCAACAACATAGCTGATATTATAGGTCGAATTAGGAGAAACTGATTTGAGTTCGGCAAGCGTTTGCTCATCAAATTTTATGGTTAACTCTGCCTGACGAGGAAGTTCAAACTTAGTTCCGTCAGACAATGTGAATGTCACTTTGTTGGGGTCTGAGGTGTCAATATCGTTGAAAACAGCATTTTTACCGTCGGCTGTTCCTTTACCGAGGTTAACCCATGTTTCGCCACCGTCGGCTGACATCAACCAGTTATCTTTGTCAATTTTGAATTCGGGAAGAACTGAATCTAATGCACCGGTTGAGCTAACTTTGTTGCCGTCTTCGCCAACTATCCATTCGCCATTAATAG
>JAIDRE010000143.1 GCA_029061925.1 Muribaculaceae bacterium
TAGTCTGATGTGCTTGTTTCAGCCCAACGGTCGGCAAGTTCCTGCGATTTTGCAACTGCATAGTCGCGGTTTTTCATTTTGGGGTCAGCTTCGAGTTGTTTAACCTCGGCAATCATAGCATCTTCAAGCTCTGACTGAACTCGACGAATATCGGGAATCATGCGGCTGTAACGTGAATAAGCCTGATTGGCAACATAGTTGTTGACCCAGAAGTTTGAATTCCAGTCAAGTGTGTTGAGATCGCCCTTGCCAAGCTGTTTTGGGGTGGTACGGGTCCAGCAGAATATCGGCATGTAAACAGATGTGTTGGCATCATCGGTACCAAACCAAAGGATGCCTTTCATCGCGTCGGGAACGTTGTTGCGAAGCTGTGCAACCCACGAAAAACCTGTTTGTTGAGTGGCAATGGCACGTTCGTGGGTATATTCTTTGCCATCAACTTTGAAGCTCATCGGACGATAGCGGTAGGGCACGTTGAATGGACCGGCTCCGGCATCTTTTGTCATGTCAAACGGAGTGTCTTCATAATGGTCGCGCATCATCCATTTTACATCTTCGGCTGTCAGTTTGCGGTTGGGCTTTATCCACAATGGCATAGGCTCGCCTTCGCCATTCATAACCCATGGAAGATATTGCTCGGCATTGTCTGAAAACTTGTTGAAGTATGACCATACGCGTGCGTCACATCCGCGAAGTGCGCCAAAATCGGTGTCGGCATATGCTTTTGAGAAGTCAAAATCCTCATCTTTCCCTTGAAACAGACCCTTTTTGCGAGCAAACGAAATCACGTCGGGCGAGTATAGCGTTTCGGGGTCGTTGAGCGGAAATTTATGGATTCGTGAATGATTGGCGTGTCCTGAGATATGTCCGTCGGGAACTCGGCGAGCGACCCAAACCGCACCTTTTTCATCTTTTCCCTTGCCAATCAGTTCCATAATCCAAACCTCGTTGGGATCGGCAATGGAGAACGATTCACCTTCGCTCGCATAGCCATATTCGCTTACAAGGTCGGTCATTACTTTGATGGCTTCACGAGCGGTTTTTGAACGCTCAAGTGCAATGTATATAAGTGAGCCATAGTCGATTATGCCGTTTGGCTCGCTAAGTATATGTTTACCACCCCAGGTGCTTTCTCCAATTGTAACACCATGCTCATTCATGTTGCCGATACGACCGTAGGTATGCGCTACTTCGGGGATTTTACCGAGATATTTATTTGTATCCCAGTCGATTATGTCACGCATCTCTCCCTTTTTGTGGTCAGATGCCTGACGCTGGTAAAGTTCACCGTAAAGCACATGGCTGTCAGCAGCATAGCTAATTAAATTACTGCCGTCGGCGGTCGCTCCTTTTGTCGCGATAAGGCTTGTGCAGGCAAAAGAGCTTGCTACGGCTGCAAGTGAAAATATGGTAGTCGATAAAAATTTTTTCATTGTTTATTTCAGAATAGTGTTAGAAATCTGTTGTCAATCAGGGTTTTTGTTTTACTTTCAGTTCATGAATTCTCAGTCGGTCACCCGAGTCTTCGACGATTGAGCGGTAATATTTTTCGTCATAACCGCTGTATTTTGGCGGAACAGGCTTTTTGTCTTCGGTTGTGACAAAACCGTTTTCATCCTCGATTTTGATATTACCGTCAAGAAATTTAACCAAAAGATAGTCACCGAGTTTCTTATATTGTTTGGTCGCTTTGTTAGCCCAGATATCAGCAAGGTCTTGAACCAAAAGTCGTTGGTCATCAGGACTAAACGAGGGTAACTGTTCCATTGCGACACGCACATCAACAGCTATTGAATCTTCAAGCGATGATTGTACTTTCCGAATGTCGGGAATCATCTGATTGTAACGGCTATATGCCTGATTGGCAACATAGTTGTTGACCCAGAAATTTGAATCCCATGAAATATTGTAGAGGTCGCCATTATCTTTTTGCAATTCAAATGGCGCCCGTGCAACCGTACAGAAAATCGGAAGATAAACACAGGTGTTGGCGTCATCAGTTCCAAACCACATCAAGCCCTTGATTGCTTCTGGACGATTGCCGTTTATCTCGGCAACAAATGAGTAACCGGTTTGTTGAGTGGCGATTGCACGTTCTTGATAATAAGATTTACCGTCAACTTCAAAGGTTGATGGACGCCAGCGATAGGGCACTTTGAACGGACCTGCACCAATATCTTCGGTCATATCAAAGGGTGTGCCTTCAAAGTGGTCGCGCATCATCCATTTAAGGTCGGTTGAATTAAGTTTGCGGTTCGGTTTTACCCAAAGGGGGAGCGGTTGTCCGTCACCTTCGGTCACCCAAGGCAAATACTTGTCCATACCGTCGGCAAATTTGTTGTAGAATGCCCAGACACGACCGTCACAACCTCTCAGACTGCTATATTTATACTGAGCGTATGCCAGAGAAAAGCTGAAATCTTCATCCTTGCCGTCAAACCAGCCCTTTTTGCGGGCAAAAGAGATAACGTCAGGCGAATAAAGGCAGTTTTCAGGATCGTTGAGTGGAAATTGGTGTATGCGTGAATGGTTGGCGTGGCCCGAAATACAGTCATCGGGTACTCTGCGAGCAACCCATACCGCACCCTTTTCATCTTTACCTTTGCCAATCATTTCCATGATCCAGGCTTCATTCTCGTCGGCAATTGAAAATGATTCGCCGGTCGAGTAATAACCATATTTCTCAACGAGATCAGTCATTATCTTAATAGCTTCACGAGCGGTTTTAGCACGTTGAAGAGCAATGAAAATCAACGAACCATAATCGAGAATTCCGTTCGGACTTTTCAGTTCCGGACGTCCGCCCCAGGTACTTTCCGAGATTGCGACACCATGTTCGTTCATATTTCCGATAGTGCCGTATGTATGAGCGACTTCGGGAATTTGTCCGAGCGGTTTATTCGAGGTCCATTCGATTATCTGGCGCATCTCGCCGGGCTTATGATCGGCAGCCGGTTGGTTTTCGAGAAAGCCGAAACGAACGTGGCTGTCCGCGGCGTAAGTTATCATGACGCTACCGTCTGTTGTAGCATTTTTACCTGCAATTAAACTTGTGCAAGCCAGTGCGTTTGAAATCGCTCCGGCAAAAATTGTAGCAGTTAAAATCAGTTTTTTCGTGGTCATTTATCAATAAAATAGATTGGTTTATTTACTTTGTTTCTACAAAGATAGTAAAAATTTTTGAAATTACAGGCCGGCTATCAGTTCAGAACCGGTCATTACATCCATTTTTGAGAAAGCAAATAGCTTTTTGCCGAGGTCTTTAAGCGATGCGCCGATGTGATAGACATCCTCATCAATTATTAAAAATCGGTCGTGAGCCTTTGTGTATTTATGCAATGAGACTCCGGGATATTGTTCGTTATGTTTATCAATATCTTGGCGTAGTTGTTTTGAAATTTGACCGTCATAAATATCAACCGTAACTCCCGATTTGTGTTTGGATAATTGCACCAATACCGAATCATCAATATAATTGTCAATAATAACAATCCTATTCTTAGCTTGTTTTATCAAGTCAGCCACCAGCGCGTATGCGTCAAATATTTGACCATTGAAAAAGATTCCCTCTTTTGGCTTCACTTCACTGCCAAGTTTATCCAGAATTACGTCTACTTTCTCATCTGTTTTCATTTGCTTCATTTCAATTCTTTCAATACGCTGAAATATGGATGCATTGTTGATAAGAAAATTACGCATTGCAACAAATGCCTCGATAATTCGGATACTTGTCTTTACTGCAGTTTCGCTTTTTAATATTGCTGAGAGCATTGCAACTCCTTGCTCCGTAAAGGCAAATGGACTGACACTTGAATGTTTGAGGCCCTTGAACCGGTCGCAATTTGCGACCAGTTCGTCCTTTTCTTCATTGGTAAGTTGAAATCTGAAGTTTACAGGGAAACGATCAAGATTTCTTTTAACTTGCTCATTTAAGCGCTTAGTTTCCACATTATATAATTCCGCCAAATCTCGGTCTATCATTACTTGTTTCCCACGAAATGTCAGAATCCTATTTTCTATAGGTATTGTCAACCGGTCGCATTTTGCGACCGGTTCAATATCCTGATTATATTTATTTTGCAGTTTTTCCATTTCGCAAAATTACTCAAAATTCTGATAAATTATATTGCAAATTCTCAAAATTGAGGATTCTTTTTGTTTTAAAAAAAATTTTACTAATTTTGCAACCGCAGACCATAAATCGGTAATTGCATTATTGGCATACTGGTTGGTCGGCAGACATTTTTTGAAAGCGTTTACTTGACGCTCTTTCTTGGCTTTCTGAAACTTCGCAACTTTCAATCACTGTCAAAAATGTAGCAAACAGTAGATGCCTTGTGGATATGTTTATTTTGCTTGTAACAAGCACGGGAGTGTTTGTTATAGGCGTATTTTACATATTCTGCGTGAGGCTTCTGCAAGTTTGTTCGTTCAACAGTGATGGGCAATGCGAAGGCCTCAGAAAGCGGAACGGGCAGCAGATACGACCCTCACGCTTCTTTATTTATAAATCATTCAAAAAGCCAACGAGGTGGGTCCGAAGGCACCAGATATCTATTATGAAGAAATTTCTTCTTATTTCAGTTTGCTTTGTAGCATTTCTAATGCTCATAGCGTTATGTACATCCAACGATTCTTCAACCGAATCTACTACTGAAAGTTCAACAAATGTTACACAAGAGTCTTCGCAAGTGAAGAAATCGTCAAAAACAGCGTGGGAATATCGTGAGACTATAGATGAAATGACAGATAAAACCACATATTATGCTTCAATTGAATCGGAAAACGAAGTAAAATTTGAATTTCCTTACAACGGAGGTAGTAGCTTAACTCTTACAATTCGAGATAGCCCCCAATATGGTAAGAATATGTATATTAAGATTTCAAAGGGTCAGTTTAACTCCGGATTTGATGGAACCAATATCAAAGTAAGATTTGATGATAAAGAACCTATTACAGTTCATTGCAACTTCCCATCTGATTATAGCACTGATTTGCTCTTCCTTGCTAATTATAACAAGCTTCTTAATTTAATCAAGGATTCAAAAACGATGAAAATTAATGCTGAGTTTTTTAGTGAGGGTACAAGAACTTTCACGTTTAAGACTGAAGGACTTGAATGGAATCACTAAATATTTTTTTCTAAAGAAATATGCACCCAAGATGTAAATAAAAAACTTCTTGGGTGTTTTGATTTTTCCCTGTAGGGCTGCTCTCCGGAGCAGCCGCCAGTTTTAACGAGCTGTGAGTCGGCTCGCTCGACTATGTATTAACTAACTTTAACTTGGCAAAACTTGACAAACTGCCAAATATAATTGTATCTTTGCAAGCAAAACAATAAACCTCTTAATCTCTTAATAATATGAAATCATTTACTTTCCGCAAAAAATGGAACGAGTTTATCTCTGAAATGGTACCCGAAAAGCGCACAATGGCGATTGTATGCGTCTATGACTTTGTTATGAACGGCAATAAACCCGACAACATTGATGTCGACTGCCAGGCGTTGTTAGATATGGTCGAAAAAGACCTTGAAAGAGCGGCTAAAAGCCGTGAAAAAGCACGTGAACGTCGTGAAAAACTTAAAATTGCACAACAAAGAGTACCAATCAACGACAACGAACCCTTTTCTCAGATCGAGAATTCGCTCAATCTGCGCGAATATCAAAAATACCCCGCCTTATATATGTTTGATGGTTTTATGAAGTATCTGGCTATGGCTCGTGATGTTAATGAACGATTGGATTTACCAGAAAATTTCGACCCGATGTCGATGATGAAAAAGTTCCGTTCATGGGCAATCGAGCATAACCGTTTAAATGAAATATCTAAGCTAACCTCATTCGTGGGACTCTTTCGCCACGCTTTCCCCGACTTCATGCCCTACGTATTAATCGCTTGAATGCTGATTGTTAATTAACACTTGTTATACTTGTAAATCAGACAACATTACGTTAACACTTGATGTTATAATTATAGATTTAATAACTATGCATTGTGCATTTGTAAAGTATTGTATTATGAAAGTGTTGACAGGTTATATTTCAGCCTTTATTCTTTTGATTGTTACGATGTCGAGTTGTAACGATTCGCAGTGGACAAACTTGCCCGATAAGGTTTCGGAGTTCATAACCCACTATTATCCCGATGAAAACGTGTCGAGCGAAGGCTGGAACGACTCTACCACGTTTTATGTAAAAATGAGTGGTGGCGAGGTGATTACGTTCGATAAATCACTGAATTGGGAAGAAGTTAATGGTTTGGGCGGACTCGTTCCTCAAGTCTTTTTGTTTGATGAACTGCCACCTGCTCTCTACGAGTATCTTCAGGAGACACAAAGTCTGTCAAAAGTCTATAGCGTTGACCGCAATTCTCACGAATATATTGTCGAATTGCTCAACAGTGCGGTTATCTATGATATTGATTCCGGGGCAATTACTGTTCCGGTCAGCGGGACTGAATTAATGACGAGGCTGAACCATTCAATCGGCTGAACCGCATCTTTGTAGAATATAGCGGGAAGTTAAGCTGCATTATCGCATTGTCGATGAAGTTGCAGAAAATTTCACGGTCAATGGCTTCGTGATTTGAATCATACCAAACTAAGTCATAATGATCGTAGAAGATTGTCGGAATAAGTTTCCCCTTGACCATCCCTGTTTTCCACGAATCTTTGTTGACTGTCGCACCTTCAAGGTAGATTATGTCATACCCTTTACCTGTTGAATCGGGGAGTACTGCAAGTTTATAAAATCCGCCAGGAATTGCTCTTTGAGGATCGTTTTCACGGTCGAGCCACGCATAAAGTCCGGCAGGAGCCGCAGGAGAAGCCTGAAGTCTTGCTACGATTTCGTCAAGAGTTATCAGCGATTGGTTGTTGCTTTGTCGGCTTGACTCAAAGTTGGTTGACAAGAAAGTGATATTTCTGCTCGCCTTAAGCTGAATGTCAGATAATTGCTGATCGACTGTTATCGAACCGAGATCAACGGCATTCCCGTTTACAAACAATCGTAGCCCCGATGTTAAATTGCCTGTTAATCTAATGGTTATTGCTTTGTCTGATTTGATGAGTCGGTCGGCTTGACTGATTTGGACAGACTCGTGGTTGTGCGAGATATTCAAAAACGGTGACGGCTCAAACGACCCGATTGATTGTATTCCTTGACCGATTGAAAAAGTGTCTTTACCGGCAATGATTTCAAACAACTGTTCGGGGCGTTCGAATGACGATTCGTTAGGCGCAAATTTTATTTTTGCCGACATGCTGAAGGGCATCGACTCGGGAAACAATATCGCCTGACCAACTTTTAACGTTGTGTCGTTATAAGTCACGACATTGCCTGCTGATGATATTGTCGTGTTGAGCATTATAAATATCGCCAATATGCACTTCTTCAGTCGTTTCATTTCTCGAAATCATTTATAAGTTGCATCACGGATTGCTCAAATTCTTCATCCGACAGGTCATAATCGAGCCAGTTGATTTTGAATCCTCGGCGTTCCATTCCTCGAAACCATGTCATCTGTCGTTTGGCAAAACGATGAATCTCCATTTCGAGCTTTTCAAACATTTCGTCATACGTCAGTTCGCCAATGACATGCAATGTCAAATATTTATATTCGAGTCCGTAATAAATCAAATCGTCGGGTGAAATTCCCGAGTTGAGAAGTGACCTGATTTCGTCGAGCATACCATTGTCGAGGCGTGCTTTCAGGCGTTGGGTGATTCGTTGGCGGCGGGCGTCTCGGTCAATGGCAATTCCAATTACAAGCGCATCGCTGATCGGCGACGGAACAGCTCCCGACGCTGCCTCGGGATGGTCGGCATAGTATGTTTGTATTTCGATTGCTCTGATAGCTCGCTTTGCCGAGTCAACATCTGTTGAGTTGTGAAGCGTTTTCATTGATGCGAGAATCTCGGTCAGCTCGTCAAGCGATTTGCCTGTCAAAGACTCTCTTAAGGCTGTGTTTTCGGGCACTTCGGGTAGTTTCAGGCCTTTTAAATATGACTCGACATATAGTCCGGTTCCGCCACACATTATTGGCATCTTTCCCCGTTGTTTGATATCTTCAACTGCAGTTTGAGCATCGTCAAGAAATCTGAACAGGTTATATTTTGTTCCGGCGGGAGCAATATCAATCAAATGGTATGGAATGTTTCCATATTCTTCAATATCTTTCCCTGTTCCGAGGTCCATGTCACGGTAAATCTGGCGCGAGTCGGCACTCACAATTTCTCCGTCGAGCAGTTTAGCAATCTCAACCGCGCGTCGGGTCTTACCCGATGCGGTCGGACCGGTTACAATCAGAACAGAAGGTTTTTTCATTCTCCGAGACCTGTTACATATTTACGCCAGAGTCGGCGGAGTTTGTAGAACGGCATGTCTTCGTTGTTGTGCGACACATATAGCCATCTGGGGTCATTATAGTCAATATCCCAGCTCTCCATGTCGGCAAGTCGGAATGTCGGTTGGTAATGCTTGATTTTGTAAAGACGCTTACCGTCTCGGGTATATGTTTTCCATGCCATAACTGAACGGTGTATCCTGTTTAGCTCGGCTGACAATAGTGGTGACAGCGCATTATCCTTATAAAGTTGCTGAGCATCGGCAAGCGTGAACCATTCGCCGGTCAACACACAGTTTTTTACATCGTCAAACGAGCTGACGTAAGCCGCATAATGGAAAATATTGGTTGCCGAACGAGCGTCGCTGCTGACATACAACTCTCTCACTCTTGCATTTTTAATTCCCGAGATATGGCGGAAATAATCAAATGCCTGGAACTTGTTGAATTTCGAAGTGAAAGAAATTTCACCACGTGCCGGTGTGTCAATCGTTAGGTTGTCTAAATTGATATCAAGAGTGCTGAGGTCTGGAATGTTCAACCACAGACGGTCATCACATATAACAAGAAAGCGAATACGCGAGAAGCCGCGATGTGCATTTTCTTCATTGCTGTTTACGCAGTAGTATGCCCATAGGGCATAATAACGTATTCCCATTAGTATAAAGGTAATGATATATATACAAATGGGAATGCCAAAGTAGAAGATTACATCGCGACGGCTGATATTTGTACTGATATATCCATAAAAATAGTAAATCCAATCAATGATTGTCAACGCAAGCGATGAATAGAAAAGGACTTTCGTTTGATATGTTGCCTCTTGGGTAAACAATTTGCTGAGAAATCCGCGCTCAACCGAGTCGCCCAGACGGGCTTCACAGTCGGCACAAAAAGCACATTTATTTTTTTTGAAAATATAGAACCCGGATATGATTGTTGCCCATGGTGCCAATAGCAATATCATAAAATAGGGCATTTTATCATTGTATGGTTGTCCGTTTAAATCATATTCGACCGCGTTATCAAAGACCAGAAGAACAAAAACAACCGTTATCATTGTCCATAAAATCACAGTTGCTGCTATATATGGCATTTTATAGCAGAAGGGGGTCTTTTGGGTACGGTTGTGCCTTACAAGTACAAGGATGAAGAGTGTTATTCCGAGCATGAAGAACGGAACAATGACTTTGCTCAGAATAAGTGGGACAAACATACAAACGACAATTCCACCAATCGAAAGTGCCCAGTTTACCCATAGACTGCGTATGCCGTCAGTCAATCCCCGGTGGCGTTGTTCGTTATCGTTCATTTATTCAGTTTAGAGTTTGGCATTAAAAAATTCCATCATGGCTGCATACACTTGTGTGCGTGAGTTGCAACCGTTGATAGAGTGGTTCATGTTGGGGAAGAGTAACATCGAGCAAAGGCGGTTTTGAGCCTGGAGTGATGATACATATTCAACCGAGTTGGCAGGGTGAACGTTGTCGTCGGCTGTTCCGTAGATAAGGAGCAGTTCCGAGTTCATCTTGTTGGTAAGGTTGAGCGGAGCCGATTCGTTGTAGCCTTGTTCGTTCATTTGGGGAGTTGACATATAACGCTCGGTATAGATTGAATCATATAAACGCCAGTCGGTTACAGGGGCGATTGCCACACCGGCTGCAAACGGGCTGTCCTCAGCTGACAAACACATCAATGTTTCATAGCCGCCGAAGCTCCAGCCGGTCATACCGATTCGTTTGCCGTCAACGTATGGCAACTTGGCGATTTCACGGGCTACGTTTACCTGGTCAATTGTTTCATAATGACCGAGATTTTTGTAGGTGATGGTAAGGAAGTCTCGTCCGCGACCACCTGTCCCGCGACCGTCGGCACATATTACAATGTAGCCGGCTTCAGCAGCGCAGAATTGCCAGTCAACGCTCCAGCTGTCAGTGACTTGTTGTGAGCCGGGACCGCTGTATTGGGTCATGATAACCGGGTAGCGGCGTGACGGATCAAAGTCTTTAGGTTTGATGATGTAGGCATTGAGAGTGACTCCGTTTGAGTTGACAGTGATAAATTCTTTCTTGGGAAGATCACGATATTTGGCGGCAACTTTTGAGTTGTCTTCAATGACTTTGAGCTCTTTGTTTCCGGCGGTTTGCATGAGTTTGAAAACCGGCGGGACGGTTGTCGAGCTATAGCGTAGGGTGTAGTAGTTGAGCGACGGTGTGAATGTCGCCGATGCAGTTCCTTTTTCGGGGCTGAGGTTGACAGTGCGGTTGGTCTTTGCTTCGATTTTGCTGATGACACGGTTGAGCGGCCCGGTAACAGTTGATTGATAATATATATTGCCGAGTTTGTCGGTTCCATAATAGTCGGTTACGTCATAGTTGCCCGAAGTGATTTGGCGTTGGAGCGCACCAGAGTAGCTGTATTGATAGAGGTGGTTATAACCCGAACGGTTTGAGAGGATAACAAAGTTATTGGGTGTCAGTGTCATGTTTTCGTATGTCTCAGGCAATACCCAGGTCTTTGATTCTTCAACAAGGATTGATTTTACAACGGTTGATTTGGGATTAACCGAATAAACTTCAAGACGGTTTTGCTCGCGGTTGAGGGTTGACACAAGCAGGTTTTGTCCGTTGGGAATGAACTCGATGCGAGGTATATACTCGATGCGTGAGTCTTCAAAGTTGATGTTCTTGGTTTTGCGGTTTTCGACATCGTAGCTGTGGAGGGTTACGATTGAATTTTTCTCACCTGCAACCGGATATTTGTATGTAAATTCACCGGGATATAGCGCATATTTTTTATTGGGTGAGCAGTAGCTGTCAAAGAGAGGCAACGAGTAGAGGGGTACCTGAGTTTCGTTGTATTTAAGATAGCATAGAGTTGTGTTGTCGGGCGACCAAACGATTGAGCCGGTTGACTTGAACTCTTCTTCATATACCCAATCGGGGTGTCCGTTGATAATTTTGTTATATTCGCCATCGGTGGTCACTGCCACTTCGGTGTTATATCTCAGCTTTTTGATGTAGATATTGTTATCGGCAACGAAAGCAACCATCAGTCCGTCGTTAGAGAATACGGGAACTTGTTGACGGGTATGATTGGTCGATAATGGACGGAGTACGTTGTGGTTGATTTCATACACATAGTATTCGGCTGTGTATGAACGGCGGTAGATTGAACGATAGTTGCGATAAAGCAACAGGTGAGAGCCGTCGGGGCTGAGTGAGAATCCTTGAACCGATTCGATAGTGGTTTCGCGGGTTTTTGCACAGTCAAAAACAGTTTCGAGTTCTTTGCCGGTGGCTGTGCTGTATTTGATTACGCGACGATGATCCGACGAAAGTTGCAGATAAGAGTCGCCGTCGGGCATATAGTAGGGACGTGACGGTGTCGAAGTGGCGTTCTCGGGGTAGAGGTAATAGCTCAGTTTCTCGATAAACGGATTAATGCCTTTAGCACCGTATGATGAGAGGGTGACACAGAGTGTTAAAGCGGTAATGATTGATTTCAGTTTCATATTTAGTCTTTTATTTTTTCAAGTTATGGTTCTTAGAATTCATCTCCCCAAAGCGACATTTGTGCATCGTTGTCGGGCAACTGTTTGCGTGGCGGTGGTGCCTGATAGCCAAAATCTGACTGGTCATCGCTTTTGGCAAGCGAACGCATCGAAGTTCCCTCGGGGGGAGTGGCAACGAGCCAGTCGGTGTTGTCGAGCGACTCGTCGATTGCCGATATGATAGTTGTATTTTCTTGAGTTTCAACTATATCAAGCGGTTCTAACTCGACCATGTCGGCAATAGGTTCGGGTGCTGTATAAGCCGGCATGTCGTGATCGGTTAGGGTTGCTTGCGCTTGTTTGAGCTGTTCGTTTTCTTGTTTGAGTTGAGCAATTTCTTCGCGTAGCCTGCTCTCTGACCCTGATTGAGCGCTAAGGTTTGATTCGATTGTGCGTTTAAGTCCGTTGCGCTCAGCTTCAAGTTGTTCGACCCGGCTTTGAAGAGAGTCACGGCTCTCGGTCAGCTCCTGTATTTTGGCGTCTTTCTTTTTCTTGATATCTTCAAATTTTTCAATTTCCGATTCAATGATTGCGAGTGTCTCCAAACCTTCATTGGCATTGTTGAGTTCTTCGGTGAGACTCTCGATTTGTTGAGAAAGCTCGGTGTTCTTTTCTTCTAATTCGCTGATAGTTGATTTGTTGACAATCTCTTTATCATCTGAAATATGAGCTGACGATTTGAGTGCCGAAATTTCTTTGTTGAGTTCCTCAATCTTAGAGTCGCGCTCCTGCACGTCTCTCTTTGTGGTTGATGCTATTGACTGAGATTCGCGAGCCATTGTCTCGGCAAACTCAAGTTTGGTTGTGAGTTGTTTGATTGTTTCGTTAAGTTCGTAAATCGTTTGCTGTTGCTCGGTTGAATCATCGGCTTCGCCCGATGCGGGGATGATTGTCGGGTCGATATTGCCCCCTTGAATGGCTGCCACACGAAGTTTGTTGGTAAGACTCTTGTTCTCGATTACCAATTGGTCGCGTTCGCTTTCGAGGTCGGTTACCTTTGTTTCGAGGTCGCTGATACGATCGTATAGAAGTTGAGTAGATTCAGAAACAAAGGCGGGGTCAACCTCACCATCTTGTACGGCAGAGGCACGCAATTTGTTGACAAGGCTTTTCTTCTCAAGCTCAAACTGTTCGCGCTCGGCTTCGAGTGCGGCAATCTGACCTTCAAGGTCTTTGATGCGCTCGCTCAACGCTCTTTTTTGACGCTCATCACTGAGGTGCTGAGAGCGGAGTTCTTCTTCAGTTCCCGATTGTTGTTTGTAACTTTCTTTGTGGTGTTCAATCTCAGACAATAACCGCTTACGCTCGTTTTGCCAACGCTGATTGGCGTCTTTGTCGGCGTTTTGAGCCAAGTCTTTGATGTATTGTTTCAAAGAGCTGTCGAGTGCATCATAAATCTGGCGCTGTTGCTTTTCTTTGTCAACACTTTGGGCAATGAAGTCGGGGAGTGCCTGATTGAAAATATCAACGACCTTCTCAAAAATCTGTTCGACCGGTAGTTGTTCTGATTTAACCGGCTCGGGTTGATGTTCGGTCTCCTCGTTTTCGGCTGATTGACTTTCGAGAGTATCTTTAGTGATGACAGGACGTATAATGGTAGGCAGGCTGTCGTCACCGGCTATTTCGTTATAGTCGGCATCGTCATTACCAAATCCAAAAAATTTACCTATAGCGCTAAAAAAAGACATTTATCTAAGTTATTGAAATTCTACATTTTCAGCATCGGGCTTAATCACAACTCCCACCCCTTTTCGACCGTTGATACCGATTGAGAGCGGTTTGTCAAACTTGACTATGCGCACGGTCTCAGTTTCATAAACCGCAGGCATGGCGTTGAGATAGTCGATGTCATATATGCCGTCGTTTGAGAATGGGTTGATTGTGAAGTAGCCCACGCCAAACGATGTTAAGTTCTGGAAAAAGTGTGTACCCTGGCTCGGCTCGATGCGATAGTCCTTGAGCGATGATTCGCAAATCAAGCGGGCATTGCAGATGTCGGGCCATTTTACAGGAATGCCGAGTGCATTGTCGCTTGAACCCCAGCGTCCCGGGCCGATGAGTACATAAAATTTGTTTTGAGCGGCAAAGTCGGCATTGATCTCTGAGAGTTCACTTGCAATTGCCGGGTTGTTGAGCGAGTTGAAGTTTTCGGGGCGGACATAGACGATGGTGTCGATATTGTCAACCTTGCCGTGTCCGAGAGCCGTGTTGCTCTTTATAATCAGTTTGTCATCGGGAATCGATGCGATTGTGTCGTCAACGTATGCTTTCGGGTCGATAATCGGGCGAATCTGAAGCCAATAGAGATGACCTTTTGTTTTGCCTGAGTAGTCGATATTGCCTGCAAACTCGATTTCGACAGGACGTTGCATTGCCTGTTGCCCTTTTGAAAGCATAAATTCGACAGCCGGTGCCAATGGGAAAACTCCATGCTGAAGAACGTTGGCAAAGGTCACCAGTTTGCGACCCGGACCCTGGTCGGTGTCACGGATGTAGCCGTCGCGTGCATCGTAGGTTGAGACGAGGTAGCGCAGACTGCCGTCACGAGCAAAGTCCTGAACGTTGAGTTCGGCGATATTGAAGCTGTCGTTGACTTCAAAATGCTCATCGGCACTCTTGAGGTCGAGAGCAAAGAAGTTTTTCTGAGTGTCGCGAAGTGCAAGATCGAGAGTAGAGGTCTGGAGCACTTTGCCCGGGTGACGGGGAGAGAAACGGAGCCCGTTTCCGCCGTCAACAATATATTTGCCGAGTCCGACCGCCACTTGAGCGATGCCGTCTTCGGTATGTTCGTCATTGATAGGGTAGTAGTTGAGTGAGCGACCTACACCGCTGAATGAGGGGAAGTAGTAGTTGCCATGAACCGAGCCGACAACCTCTTGAATGATGACTGCCATTTTTTCTTGGTCGATGACGTTTGAAGTGGCTGTCATGTAGGCTTTTGAGTCGGCATAGAATACCGATGCATACACACCCTTGATTGCGTTTTCGAGCAGTCGGAGCATAACCTGTTTGTCCTCGACCTTAGGAATCATGTATGTAGTGTAGATTCCGGCAAAGGGTTGATAGTGAGAGTCTTCAAGAAGACTTGAACTGCGTATTGCCAGCGGAGTGTTTACAACATCAAAGAGAGCCAAAAAGTCGTCGGCAAGTCGAGCCGGAAGGTCAGCTTTAAGGAAGGCTTCAAGGATTTGGTCGTCGGGTGCATCGCTGAGTGCGAGCGGATACAAGTCGTTAGATGCCATGAACTCGTCAAAGATGTCGGTACACAGCACGACTGTTCGTGGAATCGAGATTGAGATTCCATCAAAATTGTCACATTCGGGATGTTTCTTGATGATTGAATCGACAAATGCCAGACCGCGACCTTTACCACCAAGCGAGCCTTGACCGATGCGGGCAAAGTTTGAGTAGTAGTCAAAGCGATCTTTCTCAAAGATTGCGACAACACCGCGGTTTTTCATTCGGCGATACTTGACGATGAGGTCAAAGAAGAGCTGGCGCACTGCCGGAGTCTCGTCGATTGAGTTGAAACGGTGGTTTTTGATTACGTCGGCAATAGGGAACATTGCACGGGAGTAGAGCCAGCGCGAGATGTCGTTGCGACGTGCATGATAAAACAGCGATTCGGCAGGTATGTCAAAGATTTTTTTCTGGAGGTCTTTGAGGTTGCGGAGGCGCATTATTTCGGCTCCGGTTTCGGGGTCGCGCATTACGAAATCACCAAAGCCGAAGTTATGAGATATTTCGCGGTCGAGGTCAACCGAAAGTTTCTTTGAGTTCTTGTCGATGAAAACGCCATTGAATTCGCCGACAAAGTCGCGGTTGCGAACTTCGGTCGATTCAATGATGATCGGGAGATAGGCATCACGCTCACGCAACCATTTGGCAAGGCGGAGTCCGGCTTCAGAGTCTTTGACGCCGTTGCGCATAAACGAAACGTCGCTGATAACGCCAAGCATATTGTCGCCATATTTCTCGTAGAGCGCGCATGCTTCCTCGTAGTCGCGGGCAAGCATGACTTTTGGTCGTCCGCGCATACGGAGCATCTGCTCGTGCTCGTTAAGTGCCTCGGTTGAGAAAAGCAGTGATTGTTTGAGTAGGAATTTATATACGTGGGGGAGTACCGACGAGTAGAATCTCACAGAGTCCTCGACCATCATAATCATTTGAACACCAACACGATTGATGTCGTTCTCGGCGTTCATCTTGTCTTCAATCAGTTTGATGATAGCAAGCAGCAGGTCAACGTTACCGAGCCACGAGAACACATAGTCGATGCCACTGAAGTCTTCAGAAGCCAAACGGCGTGACACTTCTTTTGAGAATGGGGTCAGAACAACAATAGGAATTGTAGGGTAGGCTCGTTTGATGTCTTTAGAGACAGTGAAAGTCTCGGAGATGTCGCTACCGGGCATCGCGATTATAAGGTCAAAGCGGGTGCGGGCAAGAGCCTGAAATGCCTCGTTGATATGAGCAACACGGGTAACACGTGGAGGAGAACTGAGGTTAAGGGAAACGTATTCAAAATAGAGCTGTTCGTCAACGCGACCATCCTCTTCCATCATAAAAGCATCGTAGGGCGAAGCTATGAGCAACACATTGAATATGCGTTGCTGCATAAGGTCTTGAAAAGCAGTGTCTTTAAGATATAAACGACTCAGGCTGTCTTCGTTCATAATCGATGCTATAATTGCTATAAAATGCTATTTATCGTAATTTCCCCCAAAGTTACGAAATAAATCTCAAAGAATAGCCATTAAACCATCATTTTGTCGATAACTTTAACTTACTTTTCTCGGATGCACCACGGTGCATCCCTACACTAGTGGGATTTTTCGTTATTGAAGCAGTCTGATGCCCAGTTAGTGACATTGTTGATGATATACTCAGAGATGAGTCTGCCATCTTTAGGACCGCGAATAATATGATCGTGGAAACGAGATTGCCATTCAAAAAAAATATTATTTCGACGAGCATATCTGGTTACTGACTGTTTGTATCCGCCAATAACAACGCCAAGTGCTGTTCTGATTGTAGGGATGCACCCTGGTGCATCCGATTTTTCACGAATTCGGATAATCGCATGCACATGATTTGGCATTATCACAAATAATGGAACTTCAATGTAATTGTAATGTGTATAGAGTGACTTCATCGCTTCATCGGCGTATTTCCCGATTTCAGAGAATATCATTTTGCCATTGATGATATTGCCAAAGAAATGTTCCTTTTCTTTAGTACAAATTGTTATAAAATAATCGCCACTTGAATAGTCATGAAATATAGCACGTATATTTTTTCGTTGAGGCAATGTATTTATGGAAGATTCAGATTGTGGCATATTGGGGGCGTTTAATTTGTATATGGGTATTTGGAGAATATTTTGGATGTCAAAGATAGAAATTTTTTTGAATAAAAGAAAGTTAAAGAGGAGAAGACAGGGGAATAAAGGAAGGGGTGGAATCGGATGCACCAGGGTGCATCCCTACAGGGAGGGCGTAAAATGTGATAGGAAATTGAAAAAGGAGTTATGCCGGTGGGCATAACTCCTTTTTGTTTGTAGTTGGGATTGGGATTGTTTCTTATTTTTTGAAGAAGCGGTTGTAGAGGCCGAGGAAACCGCGACCGTGGCGTGCTTCGTCTTTAGCCATTTCGTGAACGGTGTCGTGGATTGCGTCGAGGTTGAGTTCTTTTGCCCGTTTAGCGATGCGCATTTTGTGTTCGGTGGCGCCGGCTTCCGCCATCATGCGT
>JAIDRE010000144.1 GCA_029061925.1 Muribaculaceae bacterium
AAGAGTCCGGTACAATACCGAACTCTTTCTATTACTGGATAATGTTTAATCTGTCCAACTTTTTGGGGTCACTTCAATTTAGACGCAGCGCCTTAATAAAGAAGTTTTATGATGAAGGATGATTATTTGATGCGTGCTGCAAAGCCACCGCCGGGGGCAAGATGCAACTTGAGCGGGCGGGTTGTATCAACCGTCGAAACGGTTTTCTTGTAGTCGCGACCGATGCGGTGGGCATTGGTTCCGTCGGCAAACAGGGTCATCTCTGCTTGTGGTTTGGCAATAAACGAGAGGTCAACCTCAATGTCGCGAGGTGAGCGGTCGGTGATTCCACCAACATACCAGGTATCGCCCGCGCGGCGAGCGGTAATGATATATTCACCCATTTTGGCGTCAAGTACACGGGTTTCGTCCCATACGGTTGGGATTTCGGCGATGAACGCGGTTGATTCGGGTTCGCGACGATAAGCCGACGGCGAGTCACAGAGCATATTGAAAGGTGAATCGAAAATCACATACAGGGCGAGCTGACGGCAACGTGTTCCCTGACTCATCGGTTCGGAATTGCAAGGGTGATAGTTACCTTTTGACGCATTTCTCATAGCTCCCTGGGTGTAGTCCATCGGACCGGCAACCTGACGTGCAAACGGAATCATAACGTCATACAAAACCTGGTCGAGCGTGTCGGGAGACCATTTCATTTGTTCGAGACCGTTGACGCCCTCAAAGTTGAGAACATTGGGATAGGTGCGGTTCAAACCTGCCGGTTTTGAAGTTCCGTGAAGGTCAAGGATAAGGTTATAACGAGCGGCTGTCTCGGCAGCTCGGCTGTTGAAGTCGATGATTGTTTGGTCGTCGCGATCCATAAAATCGACCTTGAAACCTTTGACACCCATGTCGGCATAGTGACGGCAAACGTTTTCCATATCGCGGTCAAACGCATAATAGCCTGCCCAAAGGATGATGCCTACATTTTTCTTTTTGGCATAGTCAACAAGCATCGGCAGGTCAATTTCAGGTACAACCTGCATCAGGTCGGCTTTTTTATTAACCGCCCAACCTTCATCGAGAATTACATATTCGATGCCGTTTTCCGAAGCAAAGTCAATATATGCTTTATAGGTGTCGTTGTTGACTCCGGTTTTGAAATCTACGCCGTCAATATTCCAGTTGTTCCACCAGTCCCATGCTACTTTGCCGGGCTTAATCCACGAGATGTCAGCCACACGAGATGGTTCGGCAAGCAGGTAGGTCAGATTGGTTGACGCGAGGTCTGTATCGTTGTCGGTAACGACAGCAATACGCCAAGGAAGCGAACGCGCTCCGTCGATTTGGGCAATGTAGTCGTGACGGCTTTTGACAATGAGCTGGAGCTGATTGTGTCCCCCCTGTTCAACGGTCTCAGGAACAGCTGCAAAAATGCCTTGAAGCGAATTGTCGCCGTTGGCATTGATATACAGTCCCGGATAATTGAGAAGCCCGGTCTCGGTGAGTGTAACTTTAACGCCGTCAGCCGGTTCAAACACAGCCGGGAGGAAAATCAGACGTGTGCGGTCAAGCTCTTTAAGCGGTTTGGTGGTATAGATATTTTCAAACGAGTTGAAAAACTGGGTTTCAAAAGATTCGGTCGATTTTGAGCGTGGGCGGACGTATGGTACACTGGCAAACGTTTCGCTACCGGGGAAGTTGACTTTGTAGGTCTCGTTTTTGATTGTAACGGGAGTTTTTCCGCTATAAACAAAACGATATGCCACGCCGTCGTTATAGGCGCGGAACTCGATTGCCCAGTTTTTGGCAACGTTAAAAGTCAGCTGGTTATAGTTGTCGCGAATTTGGGTTGCACGATAAAAGGGGGAGTCAATCATTGTGTCGGCACTTGAGCGTTTAACTCCCGATACGCGCGGGTTGACACCTATTTCCATGCCGTCAACAAGTTTAAGGGATGCCTGAGAGGGTGCGATAACTTGTTTGCCGTCAAAGCTAACTGTATAAGTGATTGACTGATTGGTCGAAATATCAACGGATAGTTTCCCATCGGGCGACTTAAGGTTAAAACTGTCGGTTGCCGCTGAAGCTATAATGCCACACAGCAACATCAGGGTGGTAATCAGCTTTTTCATTAGTTAAAAGTATAAAAGGGGAATATGTCCATAACAGGCATATTCCCCTTTAGTTGATTTGATTTTTATTTTTTCAGTTCATAACCTGCCGATTCAAGGATGCGAGCAGGAATTTGAATATTGTTGTTGATTTTCATGAAATTTTCAGCACCTTGACCGATTGCATATACAGGAACAGGGTTACCTGAGTGTCCGGTCGTTGTCCAACCGATAGCGGCTTTGGTTGAAAGAAGGCTGAATACATCTTTAGCAAAGCTGTTAAAGTCGTTGTAAAGCGTCTTTTGGTCTTTGCTTTCGCGTTTGTCAAATACCTTTACAAATGCTTCTTTAAGTTTTTCGGTCTCTTTTTCTTTAAGAGGTATGACGGTCCAGAAACCGAGGTTTTCTTCAAGATATTCTTTCATATCGTCCCATGTATAGACACGACGCGATTTGAGGATACCTTTGCAGTAGTCAGAGAACATTTCTTTTGAAACTTTCTGAGCTTTGAGATAGTTGAAGAAAACTTTGTAGCCGTTTGCACCGTTTCCTACGGTCATACCGCCGGTGTCATGGTCGGCAGTAACGACGATGAGGGTTTCATCGGGGTGAGCGAGATAGAAATCGTATGCAATTTTGAGAGCTTCGTTAAAGTTGAAGATTTCGATAATGGCTGCTCCGCCGTCATTGCCGTGGAGAGCATGGTCGATATTTCCGCCTTCAACCATCATGAAGAAACGATTGGGAGTTTTCTTTTCGAGGAACTCAAGACATGTCTGAGTCATCTGGGGAAGGGTGAGCATTCCGTTGATAGAGTCGATGGTATAACCGACGTTACCAGCCTGGAACGGCTCTTTATCGAGAAGGATTATTTTGCCTGAAGTTTTATCGAGGGCTTTGTATTCGTCAAGACCGCGTGCAATTTTAATATTGTTTTTTTTGTAGAGCGACAAAACACCGGTGTCTTTACCATCTTTATCTTTAAGACCGCGAAGGTCACTGCCGGCAAGAAAGTCGATTTTTGAATCAACAAACTGGCGGTTGATGTCGGTGTACATCGAACGTTTGGGAACGTGAGCATAGAATGCGCCTGGAGTTGCATCATCGGGGGCAACTGTGGTGATAACGCCAACTCCATATCCATTGTCGGCAAGCACTTCGGCCATCGAGTAAACAGCTACTGTATCGGGATTCATACCGAGCATGCCGTTTTTGGTTTTGTGACCGGTTGAGAGAGCCGTACCAGCTGCTGCAGAGTCGGTTACAGGAGTAGAGGCTGAGTAGGTCATAGCCTGTGATGCGACGGGGAAGGTCATCATCAGGGGTAATTCGTCTGAACCGAGAACTGTACGGTTATAAGTGGCTGCCGCCATAAAGGGTCCCATGCCCATACCGTCACCTATGAAATAGAAAATGTAGCGAGGTTGAGCTGCCCATCCCGAGATGGTGCATGTCAACGCAAATGCTGTGATTAATGATTTGATTTTCATGTGTTTTGATGATTAAAGTTATTACTAAGATTGTTATTTAAATTTTAGAAGTACGTCTATTATCGTGCGGTCGTTTGACAGTCGCGGAACCTTGCGCTGTCCGCCGAGTTTGCCGGTTGAGGCAAGCCATCGGTCAAACTGTCCGGGTGTGGCTTCGGTCAACTCAAGACGACTGAGAAATATGTCGCCCGAACGCTTTGCCTGATAGTCGCTGTTTTCGATGGTCAGTTGCTTGTCAAGTATGTCGGCAAACTCCTCAATATTTTCCGGATGCCTGCCAAACTCTATCAGCCACTGATGATGACCCTTTGCTCCGCCGTGAGTGTAAACCGGTGCGGCTGTGTAGTTGATGACTGTTGCTCCGGTAATATCACAAGCCTTTTTGAGTGCTGCATCGCTGTTATATACCATCAGCTCCTCGCCAAACGCATTTATAAAACTCTTGGTGCGTCCGGCAATAGTGATGCGCAACGGATTGACAGTCTTAATTTTTACCGTGTCGCCGGTCATGTATCGCCAAAGACCGTTTGACGACGAGATAGCCAGCGCATAAATCTTGCCCGGCTCAACTTCCCAAACCGACAAAGTCTGAGCGTATGGATTGTCGATTTCGTTCAACGGGACGAACTCGTAATATATGACTACGTCCATCAGCAAAAGTAAATTCTGCTCGCCGATTTTGTCTTGAACTGCAAAAAATCCTTCGCTGGCGTTGTAGGTCTCGAGGTATCTCATCCGACTTGTGTCGGTGATCATATCATATTCATCGCGATAGGGACCGAATGCGATTCCACCGTGGAAAAATACTTCAAGGTTGGGCCAAACGTCGTGAATTGACTTTGCGCCTTTTGATTTCATAACTTCTTTAAGTACAGTCAGAAACCAGGACGGTACGCCCGAAATATTTGTGATATTCCGGTTAGCGGCTTCCTCGACCAATCGCGGGAGTTTTTCCTCCCAATTCTCCATCAAGGCAGTCGATTTAGAGGGAACACGAACAAGGTTGACAAGCGGATTTATGTGGTCGATCAGTTGGGCTGACAGGTCGCCGACTTTTACTCCGGGATGGGGGGCGTCGAGTGTGTTCCCAAAACTTCCGCCGAGAATAAAACTGTCTCCGCTAAAAATCTTGCTGTCGGGATAGAGGTCAAGATACATCGCCACGACATCGGCTCCGCCTCGGTAGTGGTTCAGGCGTAGCGAATCGTCGGTGACCGGAATAAACTTGCTTTTGCCGTCGCTGGTTCCCGACGACTGAGCAAAACGACGCGTAACGCCACGCCAAAGAATGTCGCGCTCGCCATTAACCATTTTCATAACATCCTCTCTGATATCGGGATAGGTCACCAGCGGAACACGTTTTCTGAATTCTTCGGGCGAAGTTATTTTGTCAAAACCATATCGCTGTCCGTAAGCTGTTTTGGCTGCTTTTTTCAAGAGCCATGCCAATGTTTTTTCCTGACTTTGACGCGCGTTGGCAGTATCATGCTTCACGATCGAAGCACGATGAGCAAAGTAAGGTCTTACCAGTGGCGTAAAATTTAACATCGGTTGGCTTTCAAAAATTCTTGACAAATGTACTAAATTTTTTCCAATTATATATACACATATAATATCTATAAATTAAAAGGAGATCTATATCTCATCCTCAATAATAGTAATAGATAAAATTGTTTATAATTGTGTTTATAACATTCAATTACCTGTTATATAATGAAATATATAGCTGTTAAACGACGTTGTATCAAATTTCATTATCAATTTATTAGTAATTTTCATCATTTCCCGATAGAAAACCAGGACGATAATTCTAAAACTTGTCGATAAAATAGCAAAATGACACATTTTCATGATAAATCGTCACAAAATGGTTCTGATTTGTTAAAATGAGTTAAATGTATAAATTTTATTGCAGGAAATTTTTCCCATTAAAAAAAATGCTATAACTTTGCATCAGTTTTTCATGGTATTAGATTTAAGGTATGAAGATTATTCGTCGTGATGACGGATAATTTTTTTTGTAGCTACTGGAATTTTTAGTAAGTTTGCAGACAAATTAACTTTAAAACATTTTTTATCCATGAAACAGGAAATTATTGATCGTATTGAAGCTTTGCGTCTGCAGATGAAAAAAGCAGGTATTACCGCAACTATCATACCTCAAACTGACCCTCATCAGGGCGAATATCTCGCATCTCACTTTCAGGTGCGTCGTTTTTTGAGCGGATTTACCGGTTCTGCCGGTACGCTTGTAGTCACTCCGGCTGAAGCTCTTCTCTGGACCGACTCTCGCTATTTTATTCAGGGTGCAGCTCAGCTCGAAGGCACCGGAATCAAATTGATGAAAGAAGGGTTGCCCGCTACTCCCGGTATCGCCGATTATCTCGTGCAGAATCTAACAAAAGGTTCGGTTGTCGGAATCGATGGCTGGGTATTCTCGGTTAACGACACCGACAATCTTCGCAAAACTCTTGAAGCTCACGGCTTGTCACTCAAAGTTGACGCCGACATCATCAACGCTGTCTGGACCAACCGTCCTTCACTTCCTGATTGCCCTGCATTTGTTCACGACAACAAATATGCCGGACGCGATGCTGCCGACAAAATCAAAGATGTTCTCGGTAATGCAAAAATGCAGGGAGCCGACTCGGTGTTCATCTCAGCTCTCGACGAGATCGCTTGGATTTTGAACATTCGTTCGCGCGATGTTAACTGTAATCCGGTGGCAATCAGCTTTCTCTACATTTCTCCCAAGGGTTCGACACTCTTTATCCTTCCCGAAAAAATTGATGATGAGGTTGCTGATTACCTCGCAAAACGCAACGTCAAAGTTGCTCCTTATAATACAGTCGCCGATTTCCTCGCCGCTCTTCCTGCCAACGACAAGGTTTTGGTTGTGGCTGCCCGCAACTCAGGCGCATCTCGCGCAATCCTCGGTGACCGTGCGGTTGTTACTGACATCTCGCCCGTAGCAATGCTAAAAGGCTGCAAAAACCAGACTCAAATCGAGGGTACTCGCCACGCAATGATTAAGGACGGATGTGCGCTCGTCGGAGCATTCCGCGAAATTGAAGAAACTGTTGCCAATGGTGGTCGCCTGACCGAAGTCGGCGTGTCGGAAATCCTCACCAAATATCGATCACAACAGCCTCTTTACTTTGATGAAAGTTTTGAGACAATCGCCGGCTATGGTCCTCACGGAGCTATCGTTCACTACTCTGCGACAGCCGAGAGCGACGTTGAAATCATCGGAGAAAACCTCCTGCTCATTGACTCTGGAGCCCAATATCTTGAC
>JAIDRE010000145.1 GCA_029061925.1 Muribaculaceae bacterium
ATCCCAGAAGATTGGAAGAGTCATAATCTGGAGTGAAGAATACCAGCCTGTTCCATTAGCTCCGGCAAGTTCAGTGGCTCCCGGAACTTGAGCACCAATAGCTTCGAGATTAGTATAGTTATAGTTAATCTCGTAAGATGCCTGTTTCCAACGACGAGGAGTCTTTCCTTCGGGGCAATATGTCCAAATTGTACCTGTACCACTTGTGTAGTAGTATGGTTTATTCCAGTTCATGAAAATTTCAGTATCATAGTCAAAGCGACGCATATCATTCCAGTTTTCGAGGTTGAAAGGCATTGCGATGAGTTTCTGAGTCATGATCTTACCCATAGTAATATCAGAAGCAGTACCAAGTGCTCCGTCAACGAAAGTAGTGATTTCTTCCTCGGTCATAGGAGCGATAGAGGGATGTTCCGCGATAGAAGCGAATTCTGACGCCCATTTCTTAGTCTGGTCGTTAACCATGTCAATGGCAGCACGAACGCCTTTCTTGTAAGCATCGAACGCACCTGCTTTGTCACCTTTACGCATCAAGACTTCAGCTTTGATGAAGCAAGCTTCCTGATAAGTTGCAACGTAAGAAGGTGAAGTAGCGTGTACGAAACAGTTGCCCGAAATTGTAGAACGTTCGTTATTCTTAATCTGGTCAAAGAAGATTGTTGTACGACCGTAATAGCCGGTACCACCGCATCGCATGGGCACATAGATTGTATCACCTGCACGAGATTTATCGTTACAATACCAGTTTAATTTCCAGTTAGCTGACTTGTTAGCATCTGCTTCCTGACCAAAGCTGAGAGCGTACGGACCATTGAGGTTGATGATGTCGGTCTGCATGTTGACAGCCTGAGCACGACGCCAAAGACCATCAGAAGTCCAAACCAAATCAGCAGGGCTGTCAGCAGATTTCTGAGAACGGGTCCAGGGAACAATCTTGTTCAGACGGGGGTCTTCAATACCCTTGCCATCAAAGTTGGTAAGGTTCTTGTAGAGGGTTTCAGTAACATAGAAGTTAGAGTTAGAACCGATACAAGAGAAGAGAGGGTTGTAGTCAACCGGTTCGTTCCAAGAAAGCACGTCATGGCTGTTGGTGTTGGTATCAGTATGGCGAACGATAGTGTTGTCGTTATTGCTCTGCTGTGCTTTAGAGAGGCAGTCGAGAATAGCAGCTTCATCATATTTTATATCTTTATATGAGCCGGCGCCTTTCTTGCTGAAGTGATTCATCCAGCGTGCTTTCATAAGATAGCATGCTTTGATCCATTTTTGGGTATCTCCACCGTTCCAGTATTCAGCTGCAGCGAGGGGGGTTGCACCGGGTTCCTGCTGACGAGAGAAGAGTTCGATTGCCTCGTCGAGAGTTTTAATACAGTCGAGGTAAACAACATCGCCGGTATCATACTTGGGCGAAGGAGATTCACCGCATGCTTCAGTATATGGAATTTCACCGAATAGGTCAACTTCCATGATAAAACCGTAAGCCCAAAGGAATTTAGCTACACCGGCATAGTGATAAGCGCCGGCAGCCATTGCTTTTTCATACATTGGCTTGTAGTTGTTAGCTACCATTGTCAACATCCACTGTTGGGCATTACCGTTACGGCAGGTTCCGTTAAGCATCCAAAGAGAGGCATATCCCTCATTTTTAGCATCGTTACGAATGTAGTTACCGGTATAGAAAGAAGCATTCTGTCCTGCAATGAAATAAATATGGTTCATGTAGAACTGGCTCCAGGGGATAAGTTGCTCGTAGGGAGCCTCATCGATGGTGGGGTTGTTGGGGTCTTTGTTGACATCGAGGAAGTCAGAACAAGATGTCATTGCGAGTGTCGCAGCAACTCCAACCAGAATCTTATTATATAGTTTCATTATTAAATTCTTGTTAAAGTGTTATGAAATTAGAATGTCAGATTAACACCAAATGCAAAGCTTGCTGTCGAAGGAACACCGCAGTAGTCAAAACCTACTGAAGAAGAACCTACACGACCTGAACCTGCAGCTGCAACTTCGGGATCTCCGTCATAGTTGGTGAAGAGAAGGAGGTTGCTTGCTGATGCAGTAATCAACGCGCGTTTGATAACTTTTGTTTTAGCAAGAGCTGCTTTGGGTACGCTGTAAGAGAGTGAGATTGTTCTCAAACGGAATGAGTTAACTTTCTTAGCCCAGTTATTTGCTTCCCAAAGATAGTAGTCTTGATAGTAGTTATTAATTAACCAACGACCGCTGACGGTTTTATCATTATATGTATAAGTCTTGTCGGCATCATAAGTATAAGTCGTAGGCTCTGTGTATGATACATTGCCTTTTTCATCTTTTACCTCATGAACACCAGTAATGGTAAGATGCTCGCGGTTACCTGAAAGTTCGCTTGTACCGGCAGCTGTCATAGCATAGTTGGTACCGTTGTAAACCATACCACCGAAGCGGAACTCCCAAAGCATATTCAATGACCAGTTTTTCCAGCTGAGATTGTTATTCCAACCACCTGATACTATAGGCTCGCGGTTACCGATGTAGAGGTTAGCTTCTTTTGATTTATTTGGCATATTGTTGTTATCAAGAATAACATTGCCATTGTCATCATAAAGCCAATGACCACCTTCGAGACCCATGAACACGCCGTTATTATAAGAAGCTGCTTTGGCTCCACCCATCTGAACGTCTGTTACATAAAGTACATTCACACCATCCATAAGGTGTTTAACAGTACCGCGGTTACCGGCGAGGTTGATGTTAGATTCCCAAGTCCAGTCTTTAGTATCGATGATTGTACCTCCGATAGAAAGTTCCATACCTTTGTTGTAAACGTCACCTGCGTTAACAGAGCGAAGAATGTAACCGGTGAAGTTAGACAGACGCGGACTCATAATCTGGTTGAATGAGTTGTTGGTGTAGAATGCGTAGTCAAATTTCAAACGATTGTTGAAGAATCGGAGTTCAAGACCGATTTCAGTAGATTCAGAAATTTCAGGTTTAAGATATGGGTTACCTGATTGCCAGTAAGCTGCAGTACCCATATATCCACCGAGGAATTCCTGAACAGCCCATGCTGCGGTTGAGAGCTGATATGCGCTGGTGTCTTTACCTACGCGTGCCCAAGATGCGCGAACGCGACCAAATGAAAGGATGTCGTTAGGCTGCATAAGTTCAGTGAATACAAAGCTACCGCTGAATGAAGGATAGAAATAAGAACGGTTTTCGATAGGAAGAGTTGATGACCAGTCATTACGTCCGGTTACGGTTAAGAAAACTGTATTTTTCCAGTCGGCGCGGAATTCGCCATAAACACCCATAAGGCGTTTGCGAGAACTTTTGCTTTCAAACTTCTTACTGTTATCACCTGCATTTGCAAAAGAATAGAATTCAGGAACAATGAAGTCCCATGCCATACGATAGTTAGACCAGGTATGAGTATCATCTGTAGTGAAACCACCGAGAAGATTGAAACTGAAGTCACCAAATGTCTTGCTGAAGTTAGTCATTAAGTTGGTAGAAATATACTGGTGACGATAGTCGTTTTCGGAGAACATACCATCAGCCCATGCTTTTTTCTGCACACCACCGGCAGCAATAACTTTGCTGTCATTGTAGATGTAGGTATCGATACCTGTACGGAAAGAGATCCACCACCAGTCTGTAAGGTCAGCTTTGATATTTAAGTTACCGGTGAAACGGTCAGTATGGTCTTTAATCTGATTTTTGTTGATAACCCAGTAGGGGTTGGTTTTACCTTCATAGGGTTCTTCACCGTCAAGGAGGTGGAAACGGGTTCCATCTTCGTTGAGATAGTGTTTCATGTCAAGGTCGGGAGCATAGGTGTCAACTGCATAAAGAGCACCTGAACCACCCCCACCATAAAGACCTGCTGAAGTTAAGGTCTTTTTTGTACGAGCCTGAGAGTAAGCCACGTTAGCACCGAAGGTGAAAATTTTCCACTTCTGCTCACCGTTGAAGCGGAAGGTTGCTTTCTTGTAACCGGTTGTTGGAATGATACCATCTTGGTCATAGAAAGAACCTGAGAGGTAGAATGTGTTGTTTTTTGAGCCTCCGGCTACGCTGACGTTGGTATCCCATGCACCACCTGTTTTATAGAAGTCACCAATATTGTCATAAACCTGACCATCGATTTCTTTACCCCAAGCATTGTAGCTTTGGTTATTATAGTTGGTGCCGGTATATTCGCCTGTTTTAGAATCATACTGATTCTGCCAGTAACCATGACCGTATTTATTCTGAGTTTTGGGAAGACGGACTGCCCACTGGCTGATATATTTAGCATTTACGTTAACTTCAACGTTGCCTTCTTGATTACCACGTTTGGTTGTAATGATTACAACACCATTGGCTGCACGTGAACCATAAAGAGCTGCAGCGGCGGGACCCTTGAGGACAGACATGTTTTCGATATCCTCGGGGTTGATGTCCATTACACGGTTAGAGTTGGTGGTTGAAGCCGCTTGAGTACCGTCAAATGCCGAGTTACCTGCAACAGAAGTTGAGTTGTCATAGATAACACCGTCAACAACGAAAAGAGGCTGGTTGTCACGTTCAAGTGATGTACCACCACGAAGAATGATTTGAGCACCTTCACCAGCACCACCACCGGCTTGGGTGATATTTACACCGGCGATTTTACCTGAAAGTGAAGTAACGGCATTTGAAGTTTTGTTACGCATCAATTCTTCAGCATTTAGGTCATCGATAGCGTAACCAAGAGATTTACGGTCTTTCTTGATACCGAGTGCAGTTACAACAACTTCATCGAGGTTGGCTGCATCAGGCTGGAGAGTGAGGTTGATGGGTTGACCATCAAATTTTACTTCGGCGGGTTTGTAGCCGATGTAAGAGAATTTGATAACGTCACCTTTGTTAGCTGCCAAAGAGAAATTACCGTCAAAGTCGGTTGAAACGCCTCCGGCTTTACCGGCTACGATTACAGACACACCCGGGAGAGGTTCTCCGGTCTCGTCTACAACTGTACCGGTAGCCCTTTGAGCTTGGGCAACAGCTGTAAAACCGCTTGTGAATAGCCCGTCATAAACGACAGGACCTCCGCATGCGATTGAAAGAGCTGCTAAAAGAGCAATTTGCTTTTTCATAAAAAGTAATGTGTAGGTTAATAATATTATTAAGGTTATTTGTTTGTATTTAGGCTATTACATCGTATATAATTATGATATCTCTTGGTAAGAGAGAGTAAATAACCTTACGCTATTGATACACAGCATGTTGCAAAACCATAAAAGGATAACTATAGCTAATTATATCAGACTTAATTATGCTAATTACACATTATTATATTTATTGTAGAGTATCGGAATATATTGTAAGTAGCCTTATTACACATAAAAAGTATGAAACTATTTTTTTCAAAATAATTGTAAAATATTATAGTCTATTATTTGGCTGTTGATAAGATTATTACTACATTTGCGCTAATATTTACTCTCTCTTACCAAGAGAATTTTCTTATAAATTTCATTTCAAAGAGAGAATAGGACTTGTTTAAATTGACAATCATTAACAAAATAAAAATGAAATAAAATTAAAAACTTGCAAAAAATGATATAAAATAATTGCGTTTTTATTGCACGTTTATAACATTATAGCTACATTTGCAATGATATTTACTCTCTCTTACCAAGAGAGAGATACGAGAAATAAACTTAAATTGTTAAATATTAATTACTTAAAACCTTAATATCGTTTTTTAAAATAATCCAACTTTAATATTTTAATTATCAAACCTTGCTGTGTTTCCTGAATTTAAAAGGAAACCAAATTGCAAACTAAAAAAATCCTTTATGAGAAAAGCTTTCTTATTGGCAATGACTCTTACTTGCGGTATGCCTGTGTGCGGTACTTTCTCCGCCATAGCAGCCCCCGAGCCTCTTGCCGCCGGACAAGCCGTGACCACAATCACCGGTACTGTCCTCGATGAATCAGGCGAACCTCTTATCGGTGCAACTGTTGCTCAAAAATCAAATCCGAGCAACGGTGCTTCTACCGACATTGACGGTAAATTCAGCCTGCGTGTCGCTAAAGGCACAGCTATCGTAATTTCTTACATTGGTTATCGTACTGTAGAAGTTCCTGCTGAAGAAGGTATGCAGGTTACTCTTCAGTCTAACGACGCTATGCTCGACGAAGTCGTTGTAGTCGGTTATGGTACTCAGCGTCGTGCCAACCTTACCGGTGCTGTTTCAACAGTTGACGTAGCTAAAGTAATGGACAGCCGTCCTGCTACCGATGTAGCTAAAGCACTCCAGGGTGCCGTACCCGGTCTTACCATCACTACTTCTGATGGTTCAATCAACGGCAATGCAAACCTCCGTATCCGTGGTGTCGGAACTCTTTCTAACTCTCAGGTTTCTAACCCCCTTATTGTAGTTGACGGTGTGCCTGTCGACGACCTTTCTTTTGTAAATCCCGACGATATCGCTGAGATTTCGGTCCTCAAAGACGCAGCTTCTTCTTCAATCTATGGTACTCGTGCAGCATTCGGTGTGATCCTCGTTACTACTAAATCACCCAAAGCTAAAGAACGTGTATCTGTAAAATATACCAACAACTTTGCTTTCAACCAAGCAACCAAACTCCCCGAATACTCATCGGTTCCCAACCAGCTCCGCGCACTCATGCAGTCTAACAACCGCCAGGGTGTTGAAAATGAGCTTTTCGGTATGTATCTCGACAAAATGCTCCCCTATGCCGAAGCTTGGGAAGCTCAGAACGGCGGTCCCCGCGGTTATGGCGAAATGCGTAAGTTTGAAAGCATGGACAACGTAGGTGACTACTATGTTAACGAAGACGGTACAGGCGCAATGTACTATGCAAACTGGAACGTTCGTGACATCCTTTTCCACACTGCTCCCGCTAACAAACATGACGTTAGCCTCGAAGGTACAAGCGGTAAAACTCAATATCGTGTATCATTCGGTTACAACAAACGTGAAGGTCTTCTTCGCTACAATGCTCCCGAAATGAAACGCTACAACGTTACAGCTAACCTTTCTACCGAAATCGCTTCTTGGTGGAAAGCCGGTGTTCGTTTCAACTTCGCTGACAAAGTATATCATGGTCCAAGCTACTGGCGTAACCCATATACTTATGGATGGCGCTGGGGTTCTTACTTCGGACCTTACGGATACATGAAAGATGATGAAGGAAACATCTATGAATGTAACAGTGCAGTAGGTTACTCTAAATCAGGCGGTACATTTGACGACGATGCTACCGACGTTCGTATGCAGGCTTGGTCTGACTTCCAGATCTTCAAAGACCTCACCCTCCACGCCGACTTCACCTATGACGTGCAGAATTACAACGCTCATACTGCCAATCTCCCTGTAACCGTATGGAATACTTGGGGTGGTAACATCTCAGCTCCCTCAGTTCAGCGCGGTCAGTCAGCAACAAGTGCAAAAGAGACTAACAGCTATGCTCACCTCTGGAACCTCAATGTTTATGGTACATACGCCAAATCTTTGATTGACAACAAATTCAACCTCAAAGTGATGTTGGGTGGTACTGCCGAGAAATATGACTATGCTGAATTCTCGGCTCAGCGTGACGTTCTTCAGGACAACAGCCTTCCCTTCCTCGGTCTTACTTCAGGTGATAACAAGACAACAACCAATGCACGCAGCCGTCGTGCTACTGCCGGTTTCTTCGGTCGTATCAACCTTGACTGGGATAACATCTACCTTCTCGAATTCAACGGCCGTTATGATGGTTCAAGCCGCTTCCCCGCAGGTGATCAATGGGCATTCTTCCCCTCTGTATCTGCCGGTTACCGCATCTCTGAAACCAACTATTTTGAACCTGCTAAAGATTATGTAAGCAACCTCAAGATCCGTGCTTCTTACGGTCATATCGGTAACGAAGCTATCGGTTCAAACATGTTCCTTTCTACAATCGCTAACGGTAGCCTTGCTTACCTCTATAACGGTCAGAAATTGCCCTATAATGGTATGCCTACCCTCGTTTCAAGCTCACTTACTTGGGAACGTATCATCACTACCGATGCAGGTTTTGACCTCGGTCTCTTCAACAACCAGCTTAACTTGACATTTGACTGGTTCCAGCGCGACACTAAAGACATGCTCGCTCCCTCACAGCCACTTCCCTCAGTTCTTGGTGCTTCTGCTCCTACCGGCAACAACGGTTCACTCCGCACTCGCGGTTGGGAACTTGGTATCGGTTGGAACCAGAACATTGGCGAAGCAAGCGTTTATGCTAACTTCAACATCTATGACGGTAAAACTGTCGTAACAAAATATCGTAACGACACCGGTATCCTTACCTCATTCTATGATGGCAAAGATTATGGTGAAATCTGGGGTTTTGAAACCGAGCGCTACTTCACTGAAGCTGACTTCCAGCGCGATGCTCAGGGCAACTTCCTGAAAGATGCCAAAGGTAACTTCATCCCTGTTGAAGGTGTTGCAAGCCAGATTGACCTCCAGAGCAGCACATTTAAATATGGCCCCGGAGATGTTAAGTTCAAAGACCTTAACGGCGACGGTGTAATCAATGGTGGTTACAGCAACGCTAAACTTCTCAACGGCAAGTTGATTCTTCCCGATGATCCAGATTACAACAACCCCGATGCTAAATCTCAGGGTGCAGGTACTCTCGCTAACCGCGGTGACTTGAAAGTTATCGGTAACGCTACTCCCCGCTACGAATACTCATTCCGTCTCGGTGGTTCACTTCGCGGCTTTGACCTCGATATGTACTTCCAGGGTGTAGGTAAACGTCAGATGTGGCAAACTTCAGCGTTCATCATGCCTCTTATGCGTGGTGCCGATGCAACATATGCTAATCAGGAATCATATAACAAGATGATTTTTGACGAGCATAACAATATCATCGGATATGAAATCGACCAGAACAACGACTTCCCCTGTATGTTCCCCGGTAGTGTTGGCAGCGGTACAGTTCCTAACCTCGGTCAGGGTCGTTACAACTTCTATCCCCAGACTAAATACCTTTCTAACGCTGCTTACCTTCGCTTCAAAACTCTCACCGTCGGTTATACTATCCCGGCTGAGTTGACCCGCAAGGCTTACATTCAGAAAGCACGCCTTTACTTCACTGCTGAAAACCTCTGCCTCATCTATGATGGTATGAAGAACTGTCCGATCGACCCCGAAATCGGTTCTTACTGGCGTACAACTACCTCTTATAGCGACGGTACTTACGGACGTTCAGAACCTATGTCACGCTCGTTCTCATTCGGTATTCAGGTAACACTCTAACAATTTAATTTGCACTATAAAATGAAAAATATAATAGCAAAAACCCTTATCGGTGTTGTCGGCCTGAGCTTCGCTGCATGTGACAACTTTCTCGATGACAACCGATATCCCGAAACATTGATTGTTGACAGTCCTTTGTACTGGAACAATCCCGATAACTGCGAGCTACAGTGCAACCGTTTCTACCAGTATTTCTACGGTTATGGTAACGGTACCGGTTACGGTAACTTCTATTTCAATACATTGACCGATGACCAGTGTGGTAACTCGTTCACTGATTGGAAATTTACCAATATCCCTACTTCAAGCTCAACCTACAACTCAGCTTACACCGTTATCCGCGGCGCTAACATCATCATTGAGAAAGTAGGTGCATCAAATCTTTCTGAAGCTCAGAAGAATAACTACATCGCTCAAGCTCGTCTAATGCGCGGATATGAATATTATCAGCTCGTTCGCATGTATGGCGACGTTATTCTTGCCGACCACGTTCTTGACATCGACTCTCCTGAGCTCTATGGCACACGTACAAGCCGTAAAGAAGTAATGGACTTCGCTTTTGAAGATTTGAAATTTGCAGCTGAAAACCTCACTCTTGAAAGCGGTAAGCAGAAATTCTCAAAAGATATGGCAAAAGCAATGCTTTCAGACCTTTGCCTTTGGGAAGGTACTTTCTGGAAATATTGTACTGAGGCTGACAACTACTATGCACCTGATCAGACTCGTTCTACCACATATCTCAACCACTGCGTAACCTATAGTGAGGGACTTCTTGCAAAATATCCCATTTCTGATGATTACCGTGCTCTCTACCAGTCAACATGGGCTAAAGGTGATGGCTTCAATGGTATCAGCACTAACTCTGAGGTTATTTTTGCAACACAGTATGTAAAAGATGTATTCATGCACTCAACTGTTGACTATACCTGCTCATCTACAACTCAGAGTGGTCTTTCTAAAGACGCTTTTGACGCTTATCTCTTCAAAGATGGTAAACCTCTCGCGCTCACTTCTGAAGACACTTCTGATGCAGGTGAAAAAGTTGAAAACCTTAATGGTGCAGATAACAACGGTCCCGGTTTGAGCATCAAGAAACTTCTTGCTGTTCGTGACAACCGTCTTGCACTTACCATCGACACTGTAGTTTACTACAAAGGTATGACTTGGTCACGTGCAGGTTCAATGCAGTCAACCTCTTCTTCGGGTTATGGTATCAGCAAATATGATAATGTGGCAATTCCTGTTGCATATCGTTCGACTGCTGGTCGAAACTATACTTGCTCTCCTCTCTATTGGGGCGCAGTTGTAGCTCTTAACTTTGCTGAAGCTAAAGCTGAACTTGGCACTCTTACTGATGCTGATCTCGCTAAATCGCTCAACTTGCTCTACAAACGTGCCGAACTCCCCGACCAGACAGTCGCTTCGCTTTCAGGCATGAACGACCCCGCTAACAACATGGGCGTTTCAAGCCTCATCTGGGAAGTACGTCGTTGCCGTCGTTGCGAGCTTATCATGGATAACGACTTCCGTTATTGGGACCTTATCCGTTGGCACCAGCTCGAGCTTCTTGACAACACTAAACACCCCAATATCTTGCTGGGTGCTAATGTTTCAAACTCTCCCGTTCCGGCTGAACAGGTTACAGGTGACTACATCAACGCTACATTCGGTAAAAACCGTGTTTACGATGCTCGTCAATATCAGTATCCTCTCCCATCTGACCAGTTGAACCTCAACTCTAACCTCAAACAAAATGCAAACTGGATTAGATAATTAACTCAGTCTGATATAATAAAGAAGGTCTGCCACCCGCGGGTGACAGACCTTTTTTTATCACCCCATCGCCAAAAAATTTGGTTGATTCAAAAATAATGGCTAAATTTGCACCGCATTACGAAATAATGCCATGACTTCGTAGCTCAGTTGGTAGAGCAACTGACTCTTAATCAGTGGGTCGAGGGTTCGAGCCCCTCCGAGGTCACAAAAGGGTCTATCAGACCGATGAATTCCTCTGAAAATCGTTGATTTTCAGAGGTCTTTCTTTTTACCCCTGTCCCGTTTCGGCGCAAAATATTGAAGTAACCGGTGTGCAAGAAGGGTGCAGAAAGAATATCCCGTTCCGGCACGTTCATCGCCACGAGCGAACACACTTTGAACTCCGCTCATAACCGGCATCGTACATGAAGCCTGCGGAATGATCGCAGGAAATCACGTTCTTTGCAAGCAAAGCGACAAGTCGATGACTTGCTCCCGTGGGGCGTGACTAAACGCAGAGTGGCGTGGCGGTTCAAATCCAAACAAAGAACGGGCGTGAAGAACACGGACTGACGATGAGAGTCCGGTAAGGCGACATCCCTATCGCATCCTCACAGGGCGTTGAGGAAGTCGGTGTTTTCGCATTGAAAAATCGATTAGAACACCTAAAAAAAGCGCAATCCTTGATGAGAATTTTATTATTTCAAAAAAAAATGGTAAATTTGCAGCAACATACTTACCCCGCTTCCCGTAAGAACAGCGCGCTCAGGGTAAGTTTTTCTTTTTTATGACATTACCACGTTACAATCAACCACAAATTTCAGTTGCTGACCAGATAAGACTTCTGAAATCAGAAGGTCTTATATTTACTGATGAAAACAGAGCGCAACACATTCTTGAAAACATTAGTCTTTTCAGAATGAAGAGCTATCTTACTCCGTTCCGGGTTCCGGGTTCTCGAACTTTCAAACCCGGCGCAAGTTTTGATGATGCCTATAACCTCTATAAATTTGACTCTGAACTCAGGAAGATGATTTGCTCTGAGATGGAGAAAATTGAAATTTCCATCAGGACACAGTTGTCTTTGATAATGGGAGATGAGTCTGGTATATATTGGTTTGAAGACGCTTCAAATTTCAGGGATGCCAATCGTCATGCGGGATTATTATCAAGTCTGGAGGCAGAATTGCGACGAAGTGATGATGATGCAATCATTGATTTTCAACGTAGGTATTCAAATGTCTTTCCGCCAAGCTGGATGACATTTGAAGTAAGTTCATTCGGTACATTGTCAATGATGTACCGCTGGCTTAAAGCCGGTCATGCACGTAGAAAAGTGGCAAGATTTTATGGTCTTACTGACACGATTATGGAGTCGTGGCTGCACTCAATAGTTTATGTTCGCAATATATGCGCCCATCACAGCAGGTTGTGGAACCGTAGGTTAAGTATAAACGCACTCGTTCCCCGCAGGACTCATCTGCCATTTATAGATATTCCGGCTGATACAAAGCGTGTGTACTATATCATGTCAATTCTGCTGTATTTTCTTCAGGCGGTCAATCCTCAGAACACGTTTGCCGCTCGTTTCAGGTCTTTACTTGGTAAATATCCCAATGTAGATGTATTAGCGATGGGGTTCCCACATGACTGGCAAGATGAGACACTGTGGCAGTAAATATCCTTTTATGTGTCTGAACTTATCGTGTCACCTATACTATCAAAAGTAATAGCACGTGTAAGAGTACAAGTAAGAGTACAAGCAACAGCACAAGTAAGACAATATAGGGTATCAGCATAGTTACAGTCGCACCCTCGTCTTCGAGGTAGCATCTGATGATAAATTTTAACACTTGAAATAGCCGAAATCAGAATATTATTGCCAACTTTGCATTGTAGATGTACGAAGAACATTGAAAAGTCCGGGGGTGCAAGAAGGGACCATCCATGATTTTCAAGAATTCTAACATACTGATAGACAGAGGACTTAACCCGGTTTTAGAGAAATCTCACCGGGGTCACCAGAAAACATTAGACGTTGAGACCTTCTTGTTTCTTAACGTCTTCTATTATAACTATGACATTATAAAAAAAGTAGGCTGTCTCACGACAGCCTACCCTCAAAAATATTTGTTATCAATAGTTATATTAGCACAAATGATACTAAGTTATTTTATATTGTGTAATAACTTTAATTATTAATCTCCGGCACGTTGCCATGTACCATCAGGATTGATTTGTTCAACTTTTGAAACCAACGGGTTATAGTTTTGTTCAAAGTTGGGGAGGATCAGAGTCCAGTTGTTTTTAGCATCAGGACCATAGTTGCCACCAGTTTCACCTGTACCGGCAAAGTTAGAGATCCAACTACCGCCTTGAGACCAGGTTTTACGTACCATTGAGTCGCCCCAACGTTTCAAGTCAAAGAAACTGTGACCTTCATTGCAGAGGTCAAACTTGCGGTAAGCTTTGATTTCGTTAAATAGTTCTTCGCCTGATTTATCGCAAGTATAAGCTTCGTTATAAGGAATTACAGTTGCTTCAAGAGCAGCTTTAGCCGCAGTTTCGTTACCGAGATGATATTGAGCCTCTGCTTCAGCATAGTACATCTCAGCAGCACGAAAGATAGGAATACAACCGTTGCCTACACCCGATTTAACGATAAACTTGGTTGAAAGATAGAAAAAGATGTATGTTGTAGAGTAGATACGTCCGGCAAATTCATTTTTCACACGGTCGTAATATTTACCACTTGTAAGACGTTTATTTCTATCTGCTACTTTTACAGCATCAATCTCTTCTTGAGTTGGAACTGCGTAAATAGAAAGACGAGAGTCGTTTGCATCGATATCATCTACAATCTGTTTTGAGATGCTCGGGGGATATGTACGAGAGTTTGATCCAGAACAGCTTGAACTTGCGTAGTTGTAGAATGAGTAGTAATAAAGAGCCTGAGTGTCATCGTTAAATACTTCCCAAATCCATTCTTGATTAGCTGTATTGAAGCCGGCTTTATAGTTGTCGATACCCATAATAGGATAACCTTTACGAGCTTTAGAAGCATGGTCAACAACAGTTTGCCAGTCCTCACGAACAAGTGCGGCACGAGTGTAAACCGCATGTGCTACATTAATGTTTGCCATCCATCTTTTATCAACATCTTTTTCACGGTCAATACCACATTCGTCAAATAAAGAGATAGCTTCATCGAGATCTTTATAAATTTGTTCAAAAACTTCTCCCATTGTAGAACAGGGCATAGGATCAATTGATGTGTCAAGACGAAGAACTACACCACGTTGAAGCCCGTTAGCTCCTTGGTCGCTCCAGCGACGACTGAAAAGCTGCGAAAGCATTGTATAAGCATACGCACGATAGGTCAATGCCTGTGCTTTTACCCATTGCCATCCTGCGACATCTTCAGGCGATTGTTCTGTGGGGATATAACTCAAAATCTGATTTGCATTACCAATTAATTTATAGTAGTAATACCAGCCGAACTGCACGTTTGTGTTGGCAGAAGAGTTATAGTTCTGTTTGGCAATATTTGCCCAACCGGTTTTATTGTTAAACTGAATGCCATCACCGGGAAATTCACCGTTGTAGGCATAGATTGTACCTTCGCCGTTATAACCTTGGGTTGATAGATACTGTGTTGCCATAATTTTGCCAAGTCCCCATACGGCATAGTTTGCTACTTCAGGCGAACCAAACATCGTTTCGGGATCAGCAGATGTCTGAGGTTTCAAGTCGAGATAATCGCTTGAACAAGCAGTAGCTGTCGACAGAATTATACCTGACAAAAGGAATTTATATATATTTTTCATATTTACTATTAATTAGATGGTTACGTTAAGACCAAATGTAAACACTCGTGAAGGAACAAGATAGTTGCTCTGTCCGCCACCTATTGACATCATCGGGTTCATACCCTTGCGAGCCGACCACATGTGAACATTCTCTGCCGAGAAGCTGAGACGAACTGCCTGAAGATCAATTTTCTTCGTAAGATTACGAGGTATAGTGTAGCTAACATTAATGTTTTTGAGCTGGAGGTAGCTGCGGCTGATCAACCAACGGTCTGAAGCACCGGTATTTTGCGTATTGTTAATATAGTTGATTTCGTTATTGATCTTTGAGTTAATACGAGTCGGACTGTCTATTGCCGCATTTGCACCGATATAGGCTGCATTAGTAGCAGCGGTTTTTGCCGCGCTGGCTGATTTGCCTGCAGCAATTGCAGCGTCGTAAGCCTCATTGTAAGCTATATCATAAGCTTCATCATAAGCAGCGATAAGTGCATCCGATTCCAATGACGGTTTCCATGAATTCAAAATGTCGGTTGAGAAGTTAGCCGGTTTCTCACCGACACTCATAAGCGAAGCATAAACCGAGTCATAGAGTTTGCCACCGATTGAATATGTAAACATTGCGCTTACGTTAAGGTTTTTCCAACGGATGCTACCCGAGAACGAACCCTGAGCTGTGGGAAGAGCTTTGCCACGGAATGCTTTTTCTGCATAAGTATTATTTACAACGTAATATTTACCATTGATATAACGGTAGTTAGCCGGTGTCAGCTCTGTTCCACCCTGAACAGGATTTCCATTTGCATCAAATACAGGTTTACCTTCCACATCAAGAGCTTGTTTACCACCAAGTTGTGAACCGTCTGGAAGTGTAACATAGTAGTCTGTCAAGTTTGCTTCATAGAGTGAACGGCCGTCCATCTCATCTACACCTGCCCAGTGATAGGTGTACCAGTCATAGCGTGATCCACCCTCTTTGATGAAGTAGTTTCCTGAAAGGATACCGACAGGTACTTCTGCGCGGGGATAGTCAACCCCTGATGGGTTAATCGGATACGTTGAAACTTTTTTATTTTGTTCGGGGAGTTTGGTTACTTTGTTGGTCAAAGTAGATATATTTGCGCCTACGTTGAAAGTCCAGTCTTTATTTTTCCAAACATCAACGTCAAATGAAATTTCCCAACCACGGTTAGCAATAGAACCAATGTTGGCCGGTGTAGTTGAGTAGGTTGAACCCGTATCTTCCGAACCTGCTGAAGATGGTGCATATACATTGAAGATAAGGTCTTTATTAACCTTGTCATAATATTCAATTGACAGATTCAAACGGTCAAAGAGGCGACCTTCAAGTGCAATACCCCATGATTGACCTGTTTCCCATTTAAGGAATGGTGCAGGATTTTGTGTCAACAAATATGCAGGGAGCGAGTTTTCGGTAGTCGCTCCGAATAGTTTATAATAAGAATAGTAGTCAGAACCGGCATCATTACCTACTTGACCCCAGTCGGCACGGAGTTTACCGCTGTTAAGCCAATTAAATTTTTTGAAGAATTCTTCATTAGAAAATACCCAGTTGGCACCTACCGAACCAAAGTTACCCCAACGAGAGTCTGGAGAGAAGCGAGATGAGGCATCGCGACGGAATGAAGCTTCTACGTTATAACGGTCATTATAAGCATATTGTACACGACCGAGATAAGATTCAGTGCGATATGCGTTTTTATAACCTGAAGCTGAATTCATTTTTGCGAAATTAGAGAGAGCATATACATTAGGGAATGCTTGATTTTCCTTAGACACATAGCTATAGTCATAGCGGTAGCTGTAGTTTTCGTGTCCAACGAGGGCTTCAACTACATGTTTGCCGTTATCAAAAGAATAGTTCCAACGGAGTTGTTCCTGAAGGGTCCAGTTTTTATATGTATAAAGGGTCTTTGATAGAGAACCGTCACGACCAATTACTTTACCTTGAAGAGTGATTGAACCCTGAGAGTCACCGATAATAGCATTATTATAAGAATAGTAATCACTATTACGTGTATTAAGGTTACCCTTAACTGTGGCAGTAAGACCGTAAGGAAGAATGATATCAAGATATCCGGTTCCGTTCAGTGTGTTACGGATGGTACGGCTGTTATTAAGCTGAGATTCCCAAATTACGTTACGGTCAACGTTTTGGTTACGAGTTGGGATAGAGTTAACTTTACCGTTTGCGGTATAAGCTAAATAGCTACCCGGGTCATATACATGATTTCCTTCGGCATCCAATACAAACTGACCGCGTTCAACATTGAGAGCCTCGCCCTGAGCGTTGTAGATTGTTCCGGTTTGAACATAGTGGGTATGAACAGGATAAATAGGCGCAATATAACGGCAGAAGTTGAACGGGTTGTTGTAAGACGATGAACCGTCACCAACACCGTTTGAAGTATTTTGAAACTTTTGGTGAGAAGCCTGGAGGCTAATTCCGCTGCGAAGCCAGCTTGTAGGACGGATATTGACTGCTGTGCGACCTGTAAGACGATTAAAGCCCGAGTCTTTCATATAACCGTTTTCATCAAGGTAAGACAGAGAGAAGTAATAGTCGCTCTTATCGGTAGCTCCTTGACCGCTGAATACATATTCCGAACGATAACCTTTACGGGTAGCTTGATCAAACCAATCGAGGTCACCGGCCACTTCAGGAAGAATTGAAGCATCTGCCACCATTGTACCATTCGGATTGAAGAGTGCATCGTCAGCTTTATTAAAGATGTTAAAAAACAAGTTATCTTCGATAATGCTTGAATTTACATGATTGAAAATCTCAGGAGCCTGAGAGTTCCCAAAATAGGCAGAACCACCGGTTTTTGCTGTGTCATATACCCATGCGTTGGCATAGTTCTGATATTCAACTTCCATAAACTGACGAGCATTTGTACGTTCATACTCGGGAAGAGCACGTTCATACCATCCTTGATTTGTTTTGAAGTTGAAAGTGATGCGTTCTGATTTTGATTTTTTAGTAGTGATAAGGATTACACCGTTTGATGCACGGTTACCATAAAGTGCTGCTGAAGCAGCGTCTTTAAGTACCGACATTGACTCGATGTCATCCATATTGATATCAGAAAGGTTACCTCCAAAGGGAACGCCATCAATTACATAAAGAGGACTTGAAGAACCGTTTACAGTACCGATACCACGGATACGGATAGTCGGGTCTTCACCCGGAGAACCATAGCTTGCTGTTACAGTAATACCTGGAGTTGAACCTTCGAGAGCTTCACCCACTGATGTTACAGGGCGTTTTTCGAGGTCTTCACTCTTTACCTGTGAGATTGCACCGGTAATTGATGACTTCTTCTGTGCACCATAAGCTACAACGACAACCTCATCGAGGTCTTGAGTGCTTGAGGTTAACTCAATTTTCATTTCACCTGCTGTGATTGCAACTTCAGCAGTATTCATTCCGACGTATGAAACAACGAGGGTTGTTGCATTGTCAGGAACATTGTTGATTGTAAACTCGCCGTCGATGTTGGTCGATGTACCGATAGCGGTACCTTTAACCAAGACCGAAGCGCCGATTACCGGTTCCTTGTCAGAGGCATCGATAACGACACCCTTGACAGTCTTTGCCATTGCCACACCCGTTAACAGAGTGAGACAAGTCAATAAAAACAATAGGCGTTTTTTCATAAACAAGTTAATTTTGATTGGTATATATAATTAATGTGTATAGTTTATGTGTGACAGTTGAAATATTTGACTCTCTCTTACTAAGAGAGAGTCATCCTAAAGATGATATTGTCTATCAACCATTTACAACAACACCTACGATTTTTTTTTATAAAATGACAAAATAAAGCACCCTTTTCTTTTAACACTTGTTTTAATGAGATAATATTTTACAACTTTTTTTCTTAACGTAAATCTTTGATTAACAATATATTAGCATAAATTACACAAATTTTATCCAAAAAAATGTTTAAAAAACATAGTTAATTATTTGCATATTAAGACAATAGTCGCTACTTTTGCTCCTCTCATACTCTCTCTTAGTAAGAGAAACATGCCTTATTTCAACTTTGACATCTATTTAAAAATCTATTTATACCAATCAAATTATTAACTTGTTTATGAAAAAACGCCTATTGTTTTTATTGACTTGCCTTACCCTTTTGACAGGTGTGGCAATGGCAAAGACTGTCAAGGGTGTCGTTATCGATGCCTCTGACAAGGAACCGGTAATCGGCGCTTCAGTATTGGTTAAAGGTACCCAGATCGGTACATCCACCAATATTGACGGCGAGTTTACAATCAATAATGTTCCTGACAATGCAACAACTCTTGTTGTTTCATACGTCGGTATGGATACTCGTGAAGTAACCATCACAGCTGACAAGATGACAATCGAACTTACCGCTAACACAACAGCTCTCGACGAGGTTGTCGTTGTGGCTTACGGTACAGCTTCTAAAGAATCTCTTACCGGTTCGGTTGCTATTGTAAGCGACCGCGACATCGAACGTCGCCCTGTAACTTCAGTTACTCAGGCTCTCGAAGGTATGGCACCCGGTGTTCAGGTTAACGGTTCAACCGGTACTCCCGGTAGTTCGCCCTCAATCCTCATCCGCGGTATCAACTCGGTTAACGGTACAACCGCACCTCTTTATGTAGTTGATGGTGTTATCTGGAGTGGTAACTACAATGACATCAACCCCAACGACGTTGAAAACATCTCAGTGTTGAAAGATGCTGCATCTTGCGCCCTCTATGGTTCAAAAGGTGCTAACGGTGTTGTCCTCATCACAACCAAACGTGGTAAAGGTGAAGGCCGTGTTGAAGTGACTGCAAAAGTTCGTCAGGGTATCTATCAGCGTGCTCTCCCCGAGTATCGCCGTCTTGGCTACAACGATTGGAACGAAGCAATGCTTCAAGGTATTGTTAACGGTAAAGTTTCAACCGACAAATATACCTATGAGAAAGCTTTCGAAGAAACAGTCAATAACTTCTTCTCTGAAGCAGGAGTGCTTAACCTTTATGGTGCAGCTGGAAAATCTCCCGAAGATGGTTCTGGTTCTGGTGCAGCTGTATTTGACCAATATGGTAAAGTGGTTCTCAATCCTCTCGCTGCTTATAACGATACTGACTGGTGGAAAGCTATCTCACGCAACGGATATCGTCAGGAATACAACGTAAGCGGTACAGGAGCTTCTGAAAAATTCAACATTTTCGCTTCAGTCGGTTATGTTAAAGAACAGGGTTACCTTCTTAAAACCGACTTCGAACGTTGGAGCAGCCGTCTCCGCGCCGACTTCACACCAACCAACTATCTTCGTGTAGGAATGCAGTTGAGCGGTGCATATATCAACTCAAATCAACCTCAGTTTGATACTGACAATCTAAACTCCACATCAAACGCGATGTCTTATCAGGGTACAGCTCCCGGTCTTCCCTACTATCTCCACAACTGGGAAACCGGCGAACTTATTCTTGACGACAACGGTCAGCCTATCTGGAATACCACCCCCGGTTATTCAACTTTTGTTAGTAACAAGGGTCTGATTCTTCGTGAAAACGACGAATATTATTCTCGCATCTCTGTTGACGGTAATGCATACGCAACCATACTTCTTCCCTATGGTTTTGATGTTACTTTCCGTGGTACTATGAACCACTATCGTCAGGAATCAACTGAGTATGACAGCCCGGTTATCGGTTCTGCCAAAGACTTTGGTCGTCTTAAAAAAACATTCTACAACCGCCAGACTGTTGATATTTCACAAATCATCAACTGGTCTCACGAATATGGATTGCACCATGTTGATGCAATGCTCAACCACGAAAGCTACAATCGCTACTATGACTATACTACAGCTCAGAACCGCGATCAGCTCTTCCCCAACAACTTCTATCTGAACAACTTCACTGAAAACGAGTCAACCAGTGCATACGCTTACCGTTACCGCACAGAAACTTACATGGCTCGCGGACGTTACAACTGGAACAACCAGTACTTCTTTGAAGCCAGCGTTTCTCGCGACGGTTCAAGTAAATTTGCTGAAGACAGCCGCTGGGGTACATTCTGGAGCGTCGGTGCAAGCTGGATCATCAACAAAGAGAAATTCCTTCGCGATGTAACCCAAATCAACAACTTGAAATTCCGTGTAGCTTATGGTACTGCAGGTAATGACTATACCAGCAACTACTATCCGAGCTATGACCTCTATTCAAAATATGACCACACTCTTAACGGTAATCCTTCGGTGTTCCCCTCAACAGTTGGAAACCCGATTCTCCGTTGGGAATCTACCAACACACTTGACCTCGCTCTCGAAGGCTACTTCTTTAACAGCCGTTTGAACGCATCGGTTGGTTTCTTCTCTCGTGTGAACGACAACCTTCTCTACAACGTGTCACAAGCTATTTCTAACGGTACAGATGGTGACGGTAGCGCAATGTCTCAGTGGCAAAACATCGGTACAATGAAAAACACCGGTTGGGAAATTCTCATCGGTGGAACAATCATTGACACCCGCGATCTTAAATGGACCGCTCATGTTGACGCTACATTCATCAAAAATAAAATCACCAAACTTCCTGCAGGTAACCAATACACCTCTGCTCGTGCACTCATCGAAGGTAAGAGCCGTTATGAATACTATATCCCGAAATGGGCAGGTACTGATATGTTGACAGGTCGTTCACTTTACGAAATCAATGACTGCCATAAATTCCAAAAAGAAGTTATTGATGAAGCAACAGGCAAAGGTACCGGTGTATGGAAACTTGATGATTCTGAAGGTGGCTTATGGGAATCAAACCTCACGAATGCTGAAAAAGCAAATGCACTTGTTAAAATCGGAGACAGATACTATACTACTTCAACCTCTTTCGCTTCTAACGAATTCTGCGGTACATCACTCCCGACCGTTTACGGTTCATTTGGAACTGCACTCTCTTGGAAAGGTTTGACTTTCAACGCACTCTTCACCTACAGTCTCGGTGGTAAGACCCTCGACACTGTATATGCAGGAATGTTATCTCCTTCTGCCGGAAGATCAATTCACGAAGACGCTGTTAAAGATATGTGGACTCCCGAGATGGCAAATGGTATCACCGATGAAAACCGTATCAACAAAAATATCCGTCCTCAAATCAACCAGACCTATTCAAACGACAACAACTCTGGTAGCACAAGCCGTTTCTTGGTTTCAAGTTCTTATCTCGCATTCAAGAACCTTAACCTTTCATACGAGCTTCCCAAACGTTGGTTAAGCCCCTTGAAACTTAAAGGTCTCAGCGCAGGTCTCTCAATCGACAACGTATGCCTCGTGACAGCTCGCGACGGTATGAACCCGACATATAGCAACGCCGGTGGTCAGGGCGAATATTTCGTTCCCTCACGCGTTTACTCTTTTGAGATTACAGCTCGTTTCTAATCATCTCTAAACAAAGAATTTAAACAATATGAAAAATAAATATATTATCGGTGGCTTTGTTGCGGCAATGATGGCTCCGGCTCTTGTTTCGTGCAGCGACAGCTATCTTGATGAATCTCCTTTGACCAATATTTCGGCTGTAACAGTGTCTTCTTCTGAAGAAGGTGCTATGGCTGCCGTTACAGGTCTTGCCCGTCAGATGCAACGACAGTATTCAAACCTCAAAAACGGTAACCTCAATGTTTCGGGTGAAACATATCTCGCCACCATCTATGGTGAGGGTCTTGGTCCTGACGGTAACTTCGGTGAAATCACTGCTTACCTCAAGTCGGGTATCAAACCTGAGAACTTCCGTTATCCAAACGGTTGGTGGGGTTCATGGATGTATCGTTATGCATATTCATTCATCGGCTCGGCAAATTCTATTTTAG
>JAIDRE010000146.1 GCA_029061925.1 Muribaculaceae bacterium
TTTTTTAACTAATCTTTTTAAATAAGACTGGAATTATTGTTTAAAATCCTTTCCAATGCTGGTACCAAAGGCGTTTGCCAAGTTCATCCCAACGAAGGATTGTTGCACCGAAGAAATCTTTTTGGTAGTCGTTGAGAAGCTGGGTGGCTTCGGCTTCTTTACCCTGATCGAGCAACTGTTTGTAGAGATTCTCGATCATCGGGAGTTCGCGTTGTCCTTTTGTCAGGAAATAGTCACGTGCAGGTTCGGTAAATTTACGGCTCTGTCCCCAGCGCACGGTTGCCAAGCGGTTGGGCTTGCGGAAGTGCCAAAGAGCGGCATCGTCGCGATCGCGCAACTGACCGCAAACTTTCAGCATTTCGGGCATATCGGTTGAACCGGCAAAAATCGGGAAACGAGGTGACTGACCGGGGTTGTCAAGGCAGACCCAAGCAACGCATCCAACGCCATCTGGTAGCCAGTCGCGGCATTGAATGATTGTTGAATATGCGCTCCACGACACGCTGACTGTGCGGATGTTGTGCATCGCGCTGTCACCCATAGCCTCATAAACGGCAATCTCATCGGGACGCATCCAGGGGTTGGCAAAGTCGCTGACAATTGAGTCGGGGATGTTGGTTTGAGTAGAGTCTTTTTTGTTTGGGTTTTTGACTTTGAGTCGGTCACAGAGGGCGTTTGGAGTGCCTTCGTAATATGAGCCGAGCAAACGGGCAACGTCATCGACGCTAACTTTTTTCTCAGGTTTGACGCTGACAGGTAGCTCTGCCATTTGATTGTTAAAACTGGCATTGGGAGCGAGTTGGTTCATAATAAACAGCTCGCGAACACTATAGTTTTTGGGTTCTTTCTGATAGTTTCCGCCACTATAGGCTTTCCAAAAAGAAAATTCTTCTTTATCGTCCCAGAGTCCCATCTTTTTTGCCACATCTTTGACGTTGTCTGAATACATAAAGTTCTTTTTGTCTTTGAAGTCGATTTTGCCGATGCGGCTGACGTTTGCCGAAACAGCAATATGGTCGTCGGGGATTCGTTGAGCAGCCCAAACGCCGCCGATTTTGTCGGGACCTTCGCCTTGCACCTCAAAAATCCAGACTTCGTTAGGGTCAGCGATAGTGAGACATTCACCGCCGTCGCCATATCCATATTCTTTGATGAGTTGACCCATGAGAGTGATTGCTTCGCGGGCGGTTGAGCAGCGTTCAAGAGCGATGCGGGCGAGTTCTTCAATCATGAACATACCCTTTTTGTTAACCATTGTGTCGCGTCCGCTGTAGGTCGTTTCACCGATAGCGAGTTGCTTTTCGTTGAGACAGGGATATGCCGTGTCAAGAATTTTATAAATATGTTTAGCTTGGGGAATTTTGCCTGCTTCGGTTACGCCATCCATGCTGTTTGCATACTCGGTGTGCATGCGTCCTTTATAAATACTTGTAATAGTATCGTTGGGGAAATCTTTAGCTTCGGTCATCTGCATCCATGTGCGATACCACGAGTCGCAGGTGTGGCTGGTCATTACCGAACCATCGACCGATGCTTTTTTGCCGACCATAATGCTTGTGCAGGCATCTTTAGCTGTTTGAGCTGACAAATTAGCGGTCGTTGATAAGGCTAAAAGAGTTAAGAAAAATAGATATTTCATGTGATTGTTAGGTTTATTTAAGCTATGCAAAGATACAAAAAATGTTCCGGCTTAAAGTCAAAATCAAGATTAAAAAGTGTATAAACAAAAAAATAGCTGTCATCACGACAGCTATAATTCCTTAAATAAACCAATCATTATCACATTTCTTGCAATGGAAAGCGACTCATTGAGCGGCTTTCTGATATTATAACATCGCAAGATTGTATTTGGTTCATAAAAAAGTGATATTTTTGAAGATTTTTATAATATTTTTTTGTAATATATTGATATATAGTAGAATAAAATTCGCAATAAAGATAAAATTTCTCTCATTCTAAATAAAAAATTTGTAGTATCCGCCGATTTTGAGTAATTTCGTACGTTCAAAATGTAAAAAATAACAGATGCGTATAGGAAACCTTGATCTTGGCGACCAACCGGTAATGCTTGCTCCGATGGAGGATGTTACCGACAGGTCATTCCGCCTGATTTGTAAAGAACTGGGTGCAGATATGGTATATACCGAGTTTGTTTCAGCCGATGCGCTCATTAGAAATATCGACTCAACAACGCGCAAACTTTTCATTGATGACCGCGAACGCCCGACTGCCATCCAGATATACGGTCGGGAGGTTGAGCCGATGGTTGAGGCTGCAAAAATCGCTGAACAAGCGCATCCCGATATACTCGATATTAATTTCGGTTGCCCGGTTAAAAAGGTTGCCGGAAAAGGTGCCGGTGCTGGATTGTTACGCGATGTTCCAAAGATGCTTGAGATTACCCGCGCGGTTGTCGATGCGGTTAAAATACCGGTTACGGTAAAAACACGTCTCGGCTGGGATCATGAAAATAAGATAATTGTCGATCTTGCTGAACAGCTCCAGGATTGCGGAATACAAGCCTTGACCGTTCACGGACGCACACGCTCACAAATGTACACCGGCGAAGCCGACTGGGACATGATTGCCAAAGTAAAGGCAAACCCACGATTAAAAATTCCATTGATAGGTAACGGTGACATCACTACTCCCCAAAGACTGAAAGATGCTTTTGAGCGCTCCGGTGTTGATGGTGTGATGGTCGGACGTGCATCAATCGGAGCACCATGGATTTTCCACGACATGAAACAATATATGATTCACGGTGAGGATTATTCCAAACTGTCTGTTGCTCAGAAGTTTGATATTATCCGTCGTCAAATCTCAGAAAGTATCAGTAATATAGATGAGTATCGCGGTATTCTGCACATCCGCCGACATTTGGCTGCCTCACCATTGTTTAAAGGTATTCCTAATTTTAGAGATACCCGTATCGCGATGTTGAGAGCCGATACTTTCGATTCGTTGAACCAGATTCTCGACAAAATTCAATTTGAAATTATTCCATCTCTTAAATAATCACATTAAAACAGACCAATCATGTTCAAGAAGTTTTCAATACTAATCATAGCAGCATCGTTATCATCTCAAATGTTTGCTGCATCTCCCGTCAGTACATACGGACTCGAAGTCGGTGATTTTACTCAACTTAAAGTAACGTCGCCCGTAAGCGTCAGATATGTCAGCAATCCCGATTCGGCGGGTATGATCAGATATGAATCTACTCCCGATATGGCGTCAATAATTTCGTTTACCAATACAGGAGAAAAACTTATAGTTGAATTTACAACTAAGGGAACTCATTATATTGACGCACCGACCGTTACCGTCTATTCAAATGTCTTGTATTCGGCTGAAAACCAGTCAGACTCATTAATTCGTCTTGAAAAAGTTGCGCCGTGCCCCGAATTGAAATTAAAGATAATGGGTAATGGACGAATTTCGGCTAACGATGTTACTGCAACAAAAGTTTCTGCTTCAATCACAACCGGGCACGGCTCAATCGTTATTTCGGGAAAATGTGATGAAGCTAATTTGTCAAGCATCAGTACCGGCTCGATTCAGGCTGAAGAACTTCAAGCTGAAATTGTTAACTGCAAGATGATGGGAACCGGCGAAATCGGTTGCTGGCCTGAACAGAAACTGACAGTTTCACGCCTTAGTATGGGAACGGGACACATCTATTATAATGGTAATCCGCGATTGATCGAAAACAAATCAATCAATATCAAGGTTGACCCGATTGTTCATCCCGGAGGTGTGAAATAATTAGGGTTTCGGAACCGGTATCATCCGTGACAAAATTGAACGGCAAATCTTGAAGAAGCGACGCCACGCCGGTGTCTCCTGAGGCTTTTGAGAGTTGTCCAACATTCGTTGGATTGACTCTTGCAATGGAACGGTCAGGTCAGGGCGATCGGCTAATTCTACAATCAAATGTTTGCGTACGTCAATCGCCATTTCGCGTCGGCGGTTTTGCTCGGCAAGACTCCAGATTGCGGTTGGCAAATGTCGATAAACACCCATTGGACGGCTCATATAATGAATATTGCCGTGTTGGGCATAAAGCATGTGCATGGCATAGTCGATTAATCGAACTTCACTCAACCATGCAGGTAGGTTTTTAAGGTCAAGTGCATCAGCGCGATACATGACGCTTAGATTGGTGATTGTGTTGCTCGCCGCCAGCTCTTGAGGTGTACGCGAAATCAATCTACGACCATTGCTAAGACTCATTTCGCCCGAAACTTCGTAGTAGTTGATAACACGGTGATAGGTGAGCACACATTCGGGATGAGTCTCCATGTAGGCAACTTGTCGAGCGAGTTTTGAGCGACAACACCAGTAATCATCAGCATCGCACATGGTCAGATACTTACCTTTGCAATGCTTGAATGCTTCGAGGTAGTTGCCTTGAACACCTAAGTTCTTTTCGTTACGATAATAGTCGATTATTCCGGGATATTTTTTTGCATATTTCTCGACAATCTCAGCGGTATTGTCGGTTGATGCATCGTCACAGATAACGAGCTGAACATCAAATTTATGTCGCTGTTTTACAACGCCTTCAATTGCCTGGCTTATATAACGACTGCTGTTATAGGCAATCATCACGACACTGACCATTGGTCGTGACTGCTGATTATTTTCTATGTTCTGTGACTGATTTTCCATTCAAACTTATTGAAACGTGGTTATTCGATAATGTCGTTTTGATTTTTCTTTCTGAAATAATCAAGAACTTCTTTAAAGTCTTGTGGAATAAAGATTTTTATTGAGAGTGCGTATAATAAAACTGCAAGTGGAATCTTAGCTATTAGTGAAACGACGAGATTGTCAATAGAAGCTGTCGCTATCATCGTTATAGCCATAACCGCAAGAGTGATAGTGAGATATGGTGATATGGCACCTAAAACGCGAAGTGTTTTTATTCCGGTCAAGCTATATGCGCAATATTGCCATATTCCGAGCCACGCAATGTTGATTGTAACATAGAAAATCAACATTACTTTCAATCCCAAAGAGGCTGTGCAACATAGACATACGAGCTGTACTATTCCGAGACTGATTGTGTTCCACATATATGTTCCCGGATGTCCCGAACTGTTAAACAGGTTGCCGTAAAGTGTTGCCAACGGAATGAATGCACCGCTGATACAAAGAATTTTTATTACTTCAACCGAGGGTAGCCAGATGTCAGAGACGGTCAGAATGATAAATTCGCGGGCAACAATGGCGAGACCGAACATCGCCGGAAAGCTTACCAGACAAGTGAATCTCAATAATTTGACGAAAACGCGTTGCATTCGCTCCCGGTCATCAACTGTTTGTCTCAAAACCGGTTGTCCTACACCGTTTAGCATACCGTTCAATGTGCTATATCCCATAGCGGTCCATTTATACCCCTGTGTATAAAAGCCGGTTGTGCGCATGTTATAGAAATGACCGAGCAACATTGCAAAAATATTGTTGTTTATCTGTGTGAAAAACGAGACGACAAGTTGCTTGATGCTGAACGGTAACATATCGCGAAGCGGAGAGAAATTTATCAAAAGTTTTGGTCGCCATGGACAACGAATCCAGAGCAACAGGGAGTTTGTCGATGTATAAGTGACTGTCTGAACGGCGATTGCCCAGTAGCCTAAGCCGATATATGCGCAGTAAATTCCGACTAATCCCGATAAAAGCAACGCTGTGATTTGTACACTACTACGTGTTTTAACCTGGAGATTGCGGAAAAAGTAGGCTGTCGGGGCAGCCGCCAAAGCCGAGACGACAAACCCGATAAAAATGAATCGGGAAAGGTCAATCATTTCGGGCTGATTATAGAATTGAGCTATCAAAGGTGCTGAAAACCACAGTATTGTGTATATGGCTAAGCTCATAAAAAGACTGAACCAAAACACGGCGTTATAATCTTCATCTGTAACCTTTTGGCGGTTAACGATAGCCAAAATGAATCCGCTTTCTGATAAAATTCCGGCAATTGCCGAGAAAATAGTGAGCGCACCTACAACACCGTAATCGGCGGGCGTAAGCATTCGGGCGAGGAAGATCCCGAAAACGAGATTGAGCACCTGCATGGTGCCGTTCCCGATTCCTCCCCACAACAAGCCTTTTGCCGTACGTTGCTTTAGTTGGCTGTCACCCATAAAGTCAAATTAATCAGTGACTGTTATTCGGTAAATTCAACAGGTAGCGACCATATTCATTGCGAGCCATCGGTTGGGCTATTTCACGAAGATGTTCAGCCGATATCCATTTATTCTGATAGGCAATTTCTTCGAGACATCCGATTTTTATGCCCTGTCGTTTTTCGAGAACTTCAACATAGATTGATGCTTCGGCGAGTGAGTCGTGAGTACCGGTGTCGAGCCATGCAAATCCGTCGGGAAATTTGATGAGTTTCAATCTGTCGCGATGAAGAAATTCTTCGTTAACTGTTGTGATTTCAAGTTCGCCGCGAGCCGAAGGCTTTATGTTTGATGCAATTTCGACTACTTCGTTGGGATAGAAATAGAGTCCGGTCACGGCATAATTTGATTTCGGATTCTCAGGTTTTTCTTCAATTGAAAGACATTTGCCATCTTCGTTAAATTCAGCTACACCATATCTTTGAGGGTCATTAACTCGGTAGCCAAACACGGTGGCTGTTTTCTGTTTTGTGACATTTTCAACCGCCTCATTGAGCAGTCGGGCAAGTCCGGCACCGTGAAAGATGTTGTCACCGAGTACAAGGCATACGTCATCGTTGCCGATAAATTCGCGACCGATGATAAAGGCCTGGGCAAGTCCTTCGGGTCGAGGCTGTTCTGCGTATGAAAATTTCACACCAAGATCGTCGCCCGAACCCAAGAGTCGTTTGAACGACGGTAGATCGTCGGGTGTCGAAATGATGAGTATCTCGCGTATGCCCGCTTGTAGAAGAACCGAGATCGGATAATAAACCATCGGTTTGTCATAGATGGGCAAAAGCTGTTTTGATACGCCTTTTGTAATTGGGTAGAGGCGTGTGCCTGAACCGCCTGCAAGAACTATGCCTTTCATTATCTGTTTATTCTGAGTTGTTTTTTTTCTGTTATTTTACCAGCGACCTGATGCACCACCGCCTCCGGTTGATCCGCCACCAAAGCTACCACCGCTAAATCCTCCGCCACCAAAGCCACGTCCACCGCCAAATCCACCGAGAATAATCGGGGGAACAAGTTTGGCGATCGAATAGGGATGACGGGTGATGTTACCGCAGTGTTCGCATACATATTCGCGCATACCTTCACCGGCATGGAATTGAGTTGGTCGGCGTGTTGTGTAGCTGCGATTCAGGTGCACGGCGCGAGCACCGCAATTATCGCATACTGAGTATTTTTGATAGGTCGGACCGGGATATGATCTTGTTCCGGTTTGACAGCCTTTAGGGCATTGCCAAACGATGTGACTCACAGAGCCGATGCGAGATTCGGTCGTTTGTTGGGGTGTAAGATATGCAGCTGCTTCGTTTGGAGGTAACTCTCGCATTTTGCTATTGCAAATGTCGCAATTGGGAGCTGTATGGCGCAGGTTGTTGCGCATTTTTCGTGCAATTAACCAGGCGATGACAGGGATGCCAACACCAAAGAAAGTTGCAGCTAAAGTGTAAACCGTAAGATTGTCAATCATTTGATAGCGACGTGCAAATGGTTTATTTTTAGAAACAATGTTTGTCAAAAAGACAAGAATCAGCATTGCGATAGCTAAAAATACTCCCCATTTGATGACGTCAGATAATAAATCGCTAAAACTTTCATCGTCCTTACCCGCGCCGGCGTTGTTGGCAATAGATGATTTGAGTTCGTCGGCAACCTCAGGGTCGGTCAATACATCGTGAACCATCGTCAAGCCGGAGAGCAAACCGGCGTCAAGTCCGTTTTGACGGAAGGCGGGAATCATATAATTGCGTATGATTTTTCCGGCTGTTATGTCGGGTAAAGGACCTTCGGCACCATAACCGGTGCGGATAATTATGTCGTGGGTGTCATTGACAATCAGTACCAGCACACCGTTGTCGCGGTCTTTCTTACCGATTTTCCACTCTTCAAAAAGTTCTGTTGCAAATTGGTTGGCGTCTTGGTCGCCGATTGATTCGACTGCTACGGCTGTTACCTCTGCCGATGTCTTATTCCAGACGTCTGACATAATCGAGTCGGCAATGGTCTGAGCTTGAGCTGAAATCAGTCCGTCGGGGTTTGATAAAAAGCGGGTTCGGTCGGCTACATGAACGTTTGGCACATCTTTGACCTCATACTCTTTGGCATTCAAACTGAGTGCCGAACAAAGTATGATGAACAAAAATGTGATATATTGGTGTAGTCGATTGGTAATCATTGCGATAGTGGGTTAAACGGCAGGTAGGCTCATGCCGTTGAGTTTACGATATAAATCGAGGGCATAGACGTCGGTCATGCCCGAAACGTGGTCAATCACAGCTTGTATCTTGTTGAAAAGTGACTCGCTGTGAACGTCATACTGTTCAGGAACTCGCGACAATAGCAGTCGTGAATAGTTGAGGTCGGGATTAACAACTGCGCTGACCAGCTTCTCCATCAAAAATGATATGATACGATTACCGGCAAGTTCAATATCGACAACATCGCTTGCTCGGTAGATTTTATCCCACGAAACTTTGACCGATGCTTCGTAACCGTCGCGTGCAGGGGATGGTATATGGTCGAGAAGAGACCCATTGAATGTGCCGGCAAGAATTTCTTTTTCATTGTCAACAAATACTTTAGCCGCCGATTCAACAAGTGTGCCGATGACTGATGAACGTAGATAGGCAATCTTTTCGTTGGGGTCTTTGACTGATTCCATTACCTGTTTCATTCTTGTTTGACGTTCTTCGGTGAAATAAGAAAGCAACAGGTTGATAACTTGGTCGGTAGGTAGAATTTTAAGCTTGTGGGCGTCCTCGATGTCCATCACTTCATAGCAGATGTCATCAGCAGCTTCGACAATATAAACTGCCGGGTGGCGCGCATAGTGAACCTTACCGTCGGGCTCATCATATCTGATCATGCCGAGAGTGTCGGCAATCTTGATGAAGTCGTCTTTTTCGGTAGTAAAAAATCCAAATTTGTTTTTGTGAGCCAACGATGATTCAAAGGGATATTTGACGATTGAAGCCAAAGTCGAATAGGTCATTGCAAACCCTCCGCGACGACGTCCGTTAAACTGGTGGGTCAGGATGCGGAATGCGTTGGCGTTTCCCTCAAAATGAACAAGATCGTTCCATTGTTCCTCTGTAAACTTACTTTGCAGTTCGCGACCGGGACCTTCTGAAAAAAATGTCGAGATTGATTTCTCGCCTGAGTGCCCGAACGGCGGATTGCCGAGGTCGTGGGCAAGACATCCGGCAGCAACGATTTCGCCGAGGTAGCCGAGTTTTGCCTTAACTTCAGGGTCGTCATAGCGGGATGCCAAAGCACCGGCAACTTCGTTGGCGATTGATCGACCACAGCACGAAACCTCAAGGCTGTGGGTCAATCGGTTGTGAACGAAAATGCTACCCGGCAGAGGGAATACCTGAGTTTTATTTTGTAATCGACGGAACGGAGATGAAAACACCATGCGATCGTAATCGCGCTGAAAATCGCTCCTGATTCCGTGACTTTCAGATGCATGGTAATCTTCCAAGCCAAAGCGGGTGTCATTAATCAGCCTCAGCCAGTTCATTATCGGGGTGTTATCGTTATTCATCGGCATCATTTGATGTCAGATCGTCATATTTTGTGTATAGAAAATCGTTATAGGGGAAGCGGAGCATGTGAATTTCTTTTGCTCGCTCATAAATTTTTTGCTTGAGCAAATCGATGTTAGTACCTTTTTTAGCCGAAACAAACACGCAGTCGTCGCCAAGTTTGCTCATCCAGCTTGCTTCGAGCTCGCTTAACGGAATGTTTTCGCGTGTGCGTGGAGTCAGGTCGTCCTCATCTTTCGGAGTGTAGGTGAACGCATCGATTTTGTTGAACACCATGATTGTCGGTTTGTCTGAAGCACCGAGGTCTTTGAGAGTGCGGTTAACAACTTCAATCTGTTCCTCAAACTGGGGGTGGCTGATGTCAACAACATGAAGCAGAATGTCGGCGTCGCGTACCTCGTCAAGTGTTGATTTGAACGATTCGACAAGGTGGGTCGGAAGTTTGCGTATAAAACCGACGGTGTCGGTCAACAAGAACGGGAG
>JAIDRE010000147.1 GCA_029061925.1 Muribaculaceae bacterium
GTCCCGGGACCGAGTGGGGCGAAGCTGCCGGATGTCCGCGCTTCTTTGAGTCGGTAGCTGAGATTGGTGACCTGCCATTCCTCGCCAAGAACCCCAAAGTCAAGAAAGGCCTCATCGCATCGGGCGACATATTTGTAAGCCGTCCTGAGGATATCACTCGCATCAAAGCTCTTTTCCCCGAAGTTATGGCGGTTGACATGGAGTCGGCAGCGATTGCTCAAGTGTGTCATATCAAGGAAGTTCCCTACTTCTGCATCCGCGTCATCAGCGATACTCCCGGGGGTGACGATAACATCGCTCAATATGAAAACTTCTGGAGCGATGCGCCACGCGAAACCTTTGAAATTCTCCGAGAAATTCTTCAAACAATCTGACAAATGGAAAAGATTGCAAGCTTTACCATAGACCATCGCAAACTCGACCGTGGTATTTTTGTATCGCGCAAAGATGCAACACCCAAAGGCGACGTTTTGACTACGTTTGACATCCGTATGAAGTTGCCAAACCGTGAGCCGGCGTTGCGTCCCGAAGTCATTCACACAATCGAACACCTTGCCGCAACCTACCTCCGCAACCGTCCCGATTGGAAAGACCGCATTATCTATTGGGGGCCGATGGGCTGTTTGACAGGCAATTACCTCATCCTTGCCGGTGATTACAAATCGGCAGACATTGTCAACCTTATGCGCGACATGATGAAGTTCATTGCCGACTTTCAAGGCGACATTCCGGGTGCAACCGATGTTGAATGTGGCAACTATAAGCTCAACAATCTCGAAGGTGCACGTCACGAAGCCAAAGTTTTTCTTGACGAAGTGTTGACTAATCCCTCAAAACAAAATCTTGAATATCCGGCGTAAACAAGCTGAAAGTGAAAGATATAAAAGCGATAAAAGGCAAATTCTACATTCGCAAACTCATTGATGAGGGCGAGCACGAGCATCAAGATTTCAAATATGCAATCTCCGATGCGCGCAAAATTGCCCGCTCCATATCGGCGTTTGCCAACAACGATGGCGGACGACTCCTTATCGGCGTGAAAGATAACGGTAGCGTTGTCGGTGTCCCCAACGAGGAGGACATCTACATGATCGAGCATGCCGCATCGTCTTATTGCAATCCTCCGCAAGAGGTTGAAATTACAGCTTTTGTTGCTGAAGGCGGAGCCATTGTTTTGCGTGCCACAATAAACCGTGCTGCTCGTCGTCCCGTTTACTGTCTCGAAGAAAAGAACCGACGGGTTGCCTATTATCGTGTCAAAGACGAGAATATCGTTGCTCATCCGCTCATGGTTGAGGCTTGGGAACTTGCCTCGGGCGATGAACAACAGCCGTGGGGAACACTCACCGAAGAAGACCTTTCGCTGTTGCGCCATCTACGCGAAAACGAGATTTCGACCCTTGAGAAATATATGATTTCTAATCATCGGTCAAAACAGTCGGCACGCCAAACCGTCGTGAGACTGCTCGCAATGGGCATCATCAAGATGGAACATCATCCCGACGGATTCTATATCAAGCACGTTGACAACGAACCCGACGACCAAACCTAACACACTTGTATCATGGCAATTATCAAGATAGATTCGTTATCGACTCCGGGCATCGAGATGTTTGTTTCATTGACCGAGGCTCAACTGCGCAATCGGCTCGATCGCGAGAATTCTATTTTTATCGCCGAGAGTCCCAAAGTTATAAAGGTAGCTTTGCAGTCGGGATATAAGCCGGTTGCACTCCTTTGTGAAGAACGGCACATCGAGGGTGATGCCGCCGACATCATAGCCGCCGCTCCCGACATGGATGTTTTCACCGGCAGTCGCGAATTACTCGCCCAACTGACCGGCTACACCCTCACTCGTGGTGTGCTTTGTGCCATGAAACGCCCCGAACTACCATCAGTTGAAGATGTTTGTAAAAATGCCAGACGAATTGTCGTGATTGATTCAGTCGTTGACACAACCAATATTGGCGCAATATTCCGTTCGGCAGCCGCCTTAGGCATTGACGGAGTGCTACTTACCCGTCAATCGTGCGATCCTCTTAACCGCCGTGCTGTTAGAGTCTCGATGGGTTCGGTCTTTCTCGTGCCATGGACATGGATTGACGGTCAAATCACCCCGACACTCAACAAACTCGGCTTTAAAACAGTAGCTATGGCGTTGACCGACAAATCAATATCGCTCGACGACCCTCAACTGAAAGAGATACCCCGACTTGCCATAATTATGGGCACCGAGGGTGACGGACTCGCTAAATCAACGATCAACGATGCCGACTTCACCGTTCGCATTCCGATGAGCCATAACGTTGACTCGCTGAACGTTGCAGCCGCTGCAGCCGTTGCGTTTTGGGAACTTTGTAAATAATCCACTAAATTTTATATTATGAAATCTAAAATCATCATCACACTCCTCGCATTCTTTTGCGCATCATCAGCATTTGCCTCACTTCCTCCACGTGGCACACTCGTAACCGACACAATTCATAGCAAAATACTCGGAACCGACCGTGAAGTCTCAATTTATCTCCCCGGCAACTTCAAGAGCGGCGACCATTTCCCGGTGCTTTACCTGCTCCACGGAATGTATGCCAACCATGCATCTTGGTTTAAAGAAACCCAGGGCAAAGGTCCGATCGACCGACTCATCACCTCGGGCGAAGCCGTTCCGATGTTAATCGTTAGCCCCAACGCCGGCGGATATGATGCCGACAAAGAGCAAAACGGCTATTTCAACATGCCCGGCTGGCAATATGAAGACTTCTTTTTCAATGAGTTAATCCCCTACATCGAACAAAAATATAACTGCGGCGGCTCTAAAAATCAGCGTGCAATAGCCGGACTTTCAATGGGTGGCGGTGGCGCAACAGCATTGGCACAACATCACCCCGAAATGTTCTCATCGTCATACGCCATGAGCGCACTGATGGCTCTTCCCGAAGGTCGTGAAATACCCGCTGATCCCAACAACAAAGTCGGCAAACTTTTCCGTGCTGTCGAGCAAAACGACTGTGTGAACTACGTCAAAAATGCCGATGACGCTACTCGTGATGCACTCCGCACCGTCAACTGGTTTGTAGATTGCGGCGACGACGACTTCCTCCTTGACGTCAACATTGATTACATCCGCGCCATGAAAGCGGCAAAAATCCCCGTTCAATTCCGCGTCCGCGAAGGCGACCACTCCCACGAATACTGGCACACCGCCCTCTACTACGCCCTCCCCTTCGCCTCACGAAGCTTCAAGTAAAATCTATAATATCTTTGATATGAACGACATTGTTCCCTCCAATAGCATTGTCATTTATCAGACAAATGATGGCGAAACAAGTATTGATGTAAAATTTAAAGATGAAACAGTGTGGCTTTCACAGGCTCAAATGGCAGAGTTGTTCCAAAAAGATAGAACTGTCATTGGACGTCACATAAATAACATTTTTAAGGAGGGAGAACTTGATGAGTCCTTGGTATGTGCAAAATTTGCACATACCAAGGACTATGGTCGTAGAGAGGGATTTACGCAGAAAACAGAAACCACTCTTTATAACCTTGATGTTATTATCTCTGTCGGCTATAGAGTCAAGTCAAAGCGCGGTACTCAATTCCGTATCTGGGCAAATAAGATCTTGAAACAATATCTATTACAAGGCTACGCTATTAATGAGCGCATCGCTACACAAAAATACGATGAACTAAGCAAGCTGGTAAAGGTTTTAGGTCGAACTATTCAGAATCAGGAAAAGATTACCGAAGATAGCCGTTCGTTGCTTGATGTCGTGGTAGATTATACCTACGCTCTCGACACTCTCGACCGTTATGACTACCACGAGCTGAAGATTGAAGACACCACCGGCAAAGAATCGTTTCATGCCACATACGAGAATGCGATGCAGGTTATACGCGAATTGCATAAAAAATTTGGTGGAAGCTCCCTCTTTGGGAATGAGAAAGACGACTCCTTCAAAAGCTCCATTGGTCAGATATATCAAACCTTTGGAGGCATTGAGCTTTATCCATCTGTTGAGGAGAAAGCAGCGATGTTGCTGTATCTCGTTACAAAGAATCACTCATTCAGCGACGGCAACAAACGAATTGCAGCAACACTATTTCTTTGGTTTCTCAACGGCAATGGGATTCTCTACAATGAAGATGGCTCCAAGCGTATTGCCGATAACACCCTTGTCGCCCTAACCCTGATGATAGCCGAAAGCCAAACCGAAGAAAAAGATACGATGGTAAAAGTCATCGTCAACCTTATCAACAAGAATAACTAAAACTCGGAATGTCGGCAAACCTCCCTCCCCTTCGCGTCCCGCTACTTCAAGTAAAGAATATCGCTTTACTCATTCATTTTTAATCCTTTCGGTCAACGTTTTAGCAAATAAATCGGGGTCGGAAGGATTAAAAAATATTGGGTAAACACTTTTGATATACGACCTTTTAAAGAATACGAGAACCCCGACTTGCGGTATGATATCGCCACCACCTTGACCAAAAGCAACCGGAAAAACAAAAGATTTCATATTGGCTGTCACATTATCTTTATCAAAATCTACAACCATTACTTTCTCTATACAATCAATCGGATATGTCTTGGCTCGACGACCCCACACCTTTACCTCAATAGTATTATCCTTTATATAGATAAAACTCTTATTTCTGATATTATAGGTTTGATATTCAAATAGTAGAGGTAGCAGTAACAGAATTATGCCACAGAGAATTAGAGCTATATGACCATGCGAAAGCCATACTAAAATGAATCCAAATACACTTCCCATCACCCAGCAATATAATCGCTGGTAAGGAGTATCCATAAAATTAGACTTAAACTCAATTATGTTATTTGAATTGTCCATAACACATTAATAAATTAAGTTACCAACTATCGGTTTAAAGCTATGACCCAAACTGTTTTTATCAGGATTTTAAGGTCAAGCAGGAATGAGGAATTTTTGATATATTGCAGGTCATAATCGAGTCGTCCTGCTCTTTTTGTCATTGTATCGGTCGGACCACGAAATCCGCTGACTTGAGCGAGACCGGTCATGCCGGGGCGGAGATATCGGCGTTCCTGAAAATTTGAAAACTCGTTTTCAAAAATTGATTCCTGTGACAAAATGTGGGGTCGCGGACCGACTAATGACATTTCGCCTTTTATCACATTGACAAGCTGGGGTAATTCATCAATAGCGAAACGTCTGAGAAATCGTCCGACAAACGTCACTCGTGGGTCACCTGGATATGTTAACTCGTCACCACTACCAAGATACATTGTGCGCAGCTTCAGGCATTCAAAGCGTTGCCCGAGACACCCGACCCTTTGTTGACGAAATATAGCCCCACCGGGCGACGTCACACCAACAGCTACACAACTGATTAGAATTAGAGGAAGAAACATTAAAAGAATGGCAGACGACCCAACAACATCAAACATCCGCTTGCCGCGATAGCCTGCCATTTTATTTGCCATAGCGATAATCGTTAGCTATTGATTATCAATCTAAATTCTCGTCAACGATTTTGATTTTTTGTTTAAGTGATTCAAGTTCCTCTTTGATGCGAGCGATGCGTCGTTCCATCTCTTTCATCATTGAGTCACCCGATTTTGACTTAGAAGTGAAGAATCCCATATTGTTTTCAAACGTTGAGAGTTCGCCGGTTTTCTTTTCGTAAGCTCGAACGAGTTTTTCTCGTTCAGAAAGCATACGCGAACTATTACCCTTCATTGAAGAAACGTTTGATTCAAAACGTGACATTGACTCGCGTTGCTGGCGAATATCAAATTTCTCGTAAAGCTGGTCTATGAGACCGTGATATGTATCGTTAATCTTGGTCTTATCGCGCATTGGAACGTGACCAATTGATTGCCAACGAGATATAGCATCTTTAACCGCAGCGATCGCAGTGTCGCGGGGAGTTTCATCAGTGATTTCACGGAGCGAGGCGATAATAGCTTTCTTTGCCTTTAGATTGGCTGTTTCAACGCCTCGAACTTCTTGATTGGCAGCCTTACGTTTCTCAAAGAATGCCTCACAAGCAGCAGTGAAACGTTTCCAAATCTGATCACTGACACGTTTATGGACTGTGCCTATTGTCTTCCACTCTTTTTGAAGTTCAATCAACTTTTCAGCTGTTGCTTTCCAGTCGGTACTGTCTTTCAAAGCCTCAGCCTTTTCACAGAGTGCAGTTTTACGGGCAAGATTTTCGTCGAGTTCGTTACGATAGGTCGAATAAAACTCTGATTTCTTGGCAAAGAACGCATCACACGCAGTGCGGAAGCGATCAAAAATCGCCTTGTTGACTTTACGGGTACAGAATCCGATTGTCTTCCATTTTGCCTGAGCATCGAGCAATCGACGGGTTGCGTTATCCCATGCCGAAGCTGACTTCAAAGACTCGGCATCAATACCTTCAACGAGCTCACAAAGTTCAGTTTTTGCTTTTTCGTTTTCCTGTTCTTTTTGTTTGCGCTCTTCAAAAAACGCCTGATATTTTTTATTAACTACTGATGACGCCTCGCGGAAACGGTTCCAGATTGATTCACGGAATTCCTTGTCAACAGGTCCGATTTCACGCCATTTTTCATGAAGGTCTTGCAACTTTTTGAATGCCCCCACAATGTCATCTGCATTGCAGAGTAATTCAGCCTCGTAGCAAAGTGCTTCCTTGGCTTCAAGATTTTTCTTGAAGTCGTAGTCGCGAAGATCTTTATTGATTTTCAGCTGGTCATAGAAACGTTCGACGGTTTCCTGATAGCTTTTCCAAGTTTCAGAAACAGCAGTTGCCGGAACCTCTCCAATGGTTTTGAACTCTTGTTGAAGCTCACGGAAACGCGGAAACTCTCGATTGATATTGTCTGTGTCGTCACACATCGCAGCAATCTCATCGATAATAGCTTTCTTGCGGGCGAGATTTTCGTTTTGAAGTGTCTCGACACGGCGTGCCTGCTCCGCTTTTTTCTCACGGATTGTGTTCAAAAGCTCTTTCAAACGTTCTTCGGCTGTATCTTCGGGAGCGACAAATTGAGCATCCTTATTCGCCTCATCCTGTTCAAATTCAGCTTTCAAGGCTTCAACCTCGTTGTGGCGAGCCGAATAATACGCTTGTTTCAAGCGTGTTACCTCATCGCGAGAAATATCATCAGACTCCCTCAGCGACAATTCGGCAAGTAAAACGAGGATTTCTTCCTTTGATTTTCGCGATGTCGAACCGGTATTGTTCTCAACATCGGTATTAACGCCTTCAGCCATGTTTTCAGGCTCGGGCAACTGAGGGTTTGTGTCCATATCAGTGATAATGATAATGTTAGAGGTAAATATTTAGGCATCAAATATATGCAAAATAAATCGACGATGCAAATTTAATCGGTAAAAACCGACATTTTCGGGTGATTCAGAAGCGTTTTTACACGGTTACTTCGCCACAAAGCGAGAATGAAAGATATGAGCGTACCTCTGCCGGGGCGAGTCCCAATCCAAAAAGATACATCATCTTGGTGATTGCCGCTTCGTTGGTCATATCACGTCCCGAAACCACTCCGGCTCGTGCCAAACGGTCTCCGGTATAATAGCGACGTTCGTGGATTCCTCCATTGGCACATTGAGTGATATTCAAGATAACAATACCACGTTCAACCGCACTCTTGATTGCATCGGTAAACCATTCATTTGATGGGGCATTACCGGCGCCATAGCTTCGAAGCACAATACCTTTTACACCAGGAGTGTTGAGCATGTGGTTGAGTACCTCGGGCGACAAGCCGGGGAACAAGTCAATGAACATCACCGCCGGGTCAAGGTTAAGCTTAACATCGAGCGGACGACGTGCCGGGCTACGCCAAAGCGCCTCGACATTGAATTGAATGCCAAGTCCGATGTGAGCAAGCGGTGGATAGTTGTTACTTTTGAAGGCGTTGAAGTTGTCGGCACTCATCTTGGTCGAACGATTTCCGCGCCACAGATAGTTTTCAAAGAGAATTGCGACCTCCTGAACCATCGGGTTGCCGAGCTGATCGGTTGCCGAGGCAATCTGGAGCGCAGTAATAAGGTTTTCTTCACCGTCGGTACGAACTTCACCGATTGGTAGTTGTGAACCGGTGATAATCACCGGCTTATGTAGATTTTCGAGCATAAACGACAGTGCAGAAGCCGTATATGCCATCGTATCAGTTCCGTGAAGAACCACAAAACCGTCATAGTGGTCATAGTTTTCTCCGATATAGCGAGCCATTGTCTGCCAGTCAGAGATTGACATATCGCTTGAGTCAATCGGATTCTCAAACTGGATATGGTCAATATCATAATCGAGCATCCTGATTTTGGGCACGTTATCAATCAGGTGGTCAAAATCGAAAGGTCTGAGCGTACCGGTCTCGGTATCTTCGATCATACCGATTGTACCACCGGTATAGATAATCAGAATTCTTGGTCGTTGTGTATTCATGGAGAGTTAATGGAGATTTAAATTAGATTAACTTGTTGGTTATTAAGGAAGTTTGCCCGAGCTATGTTTAACCCGAGCAAACCGAGTTATTTTAGCAAACGTTAGCTCCGGGAGTCGAAGGTGTCGCCGGCGCTATGAGCGAGAGCGAGCCGTCGGCATTGAGAGCCGAGAGAATCATACCTTCTGACACGATACCCTTTATTTCGCGTGGAGCAAGATTGGCAACAAAAGTAACTTGTTTGCCAACAAGATCTTCGGCTTTGAAATGCTCTGCAATACCGGAGAGGATCGTGCGCGTCGAGAAACCGTCATTGATTGTGAACTTGAGCAATTTCTTTGACTTCTTGACAGGTACACATTCCACAACTGTACCGACACGGATATCGACCTTTTCAAATGTTTCAAAGTCGATTGTCGGGGCAACTTCGCGGGGTTTGAAGTTCTTGATCTGGTTCTCGAGACGTATTTTTTCGAGTCGGTCAAGCTGAGCCTGAATAGCATCATCTTCGATTTTTTCAAAGAGAAGTTCAGGCTGTCCGAGCTGTGTTGCAGGGACTACAAGGTCAATTGACCCGAGCGATTGCCAGTCTAGTTTTTCAACCTTGAGCATTCCGGCAAGTTTCTTTGACATGAACGGAGTGAACGGCTCAAAAGCAATGTCGATATTTGCGCAAATCTGAATTGCGATATTGAGGATTGTTGCCACACGCTCCATATCGGTTTTAGCGAGTTTCCAAGGCTCAGTGTCCTGAAGATATTTGTTACCGATGCGGGCAATGTTCATAGCCTCTTTGAGAGCTTCGCGGAAGTGGAAAGTTTCGATGTTATCAGTAAGACGTTCGATAGTTTGTTTCATCTCGTCGATAGTATTCTTATCAACGGCTTGAAGTTCACCACGAGCGGGAACGACTCCTTCAAAATATTTGTGAGTTAACACGATTGCGCGGTTAACAAAGTTACCGAGGATAGCCACAAGCTCGTTGTTGTTGCGAGCCTGGAAGTCACGCCATGTAAAATCATTATCTTTGGTTTCAGGCGCATTTGCGGTCAAAACATAGCGCAAAACATCCTGTTTGCCGGGGAAATCGCGAAGATATTCATGCAACCAGATTGCCCAGTTACGAGAGGTCGAAATCTTGTCACCTTCGAGGTTAAGAAACTCATTGGCAGGCACATTGTCGGGCAATTGGAAGTTGTCGCCGTATGCCATCAACATTGCTGGGAAAACAATGCAGTGGAAAACGATGTTATCCTTCCCAATGAAGTTGATTATACGTGTTTCGGGGTCTTTCCAATATTTTTCCCATGTGTCGGGCAAAATCTCCTTAGTATTTGAAATATAGCCGATTGGCGCATCAAACCAAACGTAAAGCACTTTGCCGTCGGCTCCTTCTACAGGCACGGGGACACCCCAATCGAGATCTCGGCTAACGGCACGCGGCTGCAAGCCGAGGTCGAGCCAAGATTTACACTGACCATAAACGTTTGATTTCCATTCTTTATGTCCTTCGAGAATCCACTTTTCGAGTGCTTTTTGCCAGCGGTCAAGAGGCAAATACCAGTGGTGGGTCTGACGCAATTCGGGAACGGCATCAGAGAGTGCGCTGCGTGGATTGATAAGTTCTGACGGACTGAGTGATGTACCGCAAACTTCACATTGGTCGCCGTATGCGTTCAGATTGTGGCAGTGGGGGCACTCACCACGAACATAACGGTCGGCAAGGAATTGCTTTGCAACCGGGTCGTAGAGCTGTTCAGAAGTCTGCTCAACAAACTGACCATTTTTGTAGAGACGTTCAAAAAATTCGCTGGCTGTATCGTGGTGAATGTCAGAGGTTGTGCGTGAATAAACATCAAACGACACACCAAATTCCTCAAACGAATCTTTGATAATTTTGTGATAACGGTCAACAATATCTTGAGGGGTAACGCCTTCGTTACGTGCTTTTATGGTAATGGGCACTCCGTGTTCGTCACTACCGCCAATCATGACAACATCGCGACCGTTAAGACGCATAAAGCGAGTATAGATATCGGCAGGGACGTAAACTCCGGCAAGGTGTCCGATGTGGACAGGGCCGTTGGCATAAGGTAGTGCGGTTGTAACAAGAGTACGCTTAAATTTCTTTTCCATTATTCAATTGGTCATCTAAGATTTGAAGTTGCAAAGATAACAAATTTTAGGAATATTGTGAAGTATCAGACTAAAATTATAATATTTAGTTCTTATTACCTCATATCATCAAAAAGTATTATCTTTGTAATGTTAAAAGCAAAACGACTAAAAATCTTCTCAATAAACCATGGATTCAAAAGTTAAATTAAGCACTTTCTCTCTCATTCTAACCATTATAATCATCGGCGTTCTTCTCGTCGGTACAGCCATACTCTACAACGAAGGCAATAATAAATGGGGCATTGCCGCTGCCATACTTATCATTTTGTTAATCTTCGGCTTACTTTATGGTCCGACATCTATTTCGGTAGCCGATAAAAATGAGACTGTCAAAACCTTTCTAAAAAGAATCAAACTTCCGATTTCAAAGATTGAAAGCGTCGAACTGTTTCAGCCTACAATGGGTGCAATCAGAATCTTTGGTTCAGGCGGATTCATGGGACACTGGGGATTTTTCAAAGAAGGTGACATTGGTCAATACACTGCCTTTTATGGCAAATCGTCAGACTGTTTCCTCGTCAAAATGAAAAACGGCGACAAATATGTCCTTGGTTGCGAAAATCCATCACAAATGGTCAACTACATCAAATCACAAATGTAAAGAAAAGCCCCGCCACTGAACCCTATTCAGATATTCAATGGCGGAGTTATTATTTTCTGATGGGATAAATCTTATTTCCCTATTTTACAGCAGTCATCTACTTGACTTTCAGGAACTGTTTTGATTTTGTATTTGATCTTATCAAACGCTTTGGCAAGTTTGATAGTATCGGTCTTTTCAGCATCGTAAACGATGGTCACAATCTGACAACCGAGGCTGGTTTGAATATTATGTACTCCTCTTTCAAAACGGATGTACTTCTTGATTTTGTTCTCGCAGTTTTCACATGTCATCTTTGGTTCGGTAGTGACATAAACTGTCTTCAAATCTTTTGCAACACCCACAAGTGCAACAAGGCAAATTGCCAAAAATAAAATTTGTTTCTTCATTTCTATTAAGTTTATTGATTATCAATTAAATTCGTCCGAAATTATAGCGGATTCCTACGTATGCCATCGCACCGTGGATAGGTCCCCAAACGGTTGTCGGGTCAAAATAACTGCTCCATGGATCATTGCTCCATACAACAGGATTTTTCTGCTTGAAGTTTGTCAGGTTCTCGCCACCGACATATATCGAAAATTGGCGGAACCAGCGGGTTACCTGCATATTCAGCTGAGGGAAAGCCTTGAAGCGTGGTCCCCAGCTCATATTCCCGTCGGGTAGCTTATATGGAGCCGGCATTCTTCCTCCACCGTTCATCTGGAATGTAACATCAAACTGCCAGATATCCATCGGTGTAGAGAATGAAGCGGTTAACAATGCTTTATACCGGTTGGTCAGCGGCTTTTCGAGCAGCACACCGTTATAGGTTGATTTAACATCGTTGAGACGATAAGCTCCGGTGAGCGACAACCCGAAAGGCGACTCCCAGGTCACATCAACTTGAAAAGTATGAGAATAAGACTTTCCATCGAGCTGAGAGATCGTGAGGATTCCCGGATTGGTGTCATAGTCAACAACTGCCTGTGAATTGAAGTCGGTATAAAAATACTCGGCATTCATAATTAGCTTATGCCTACCAAGATACTGAGTATAGTCAACCGATACACCATAGTTCCATGCATCCTCCTGTTTCAGGTTTTCAACAACTATTGTGCGACCTGACGCAAGCAGATTGTTATACTCAGCCCACGGATGCACCGTGCGATAGCCTTTACCGACCGAAACTCTGACATTTGTACGGTCAAACGGCGTATATTTTGCATTAAATCGCGGTGTTACAAACCATTTATATTTACTGCTGTAATCTCCACGAATACCAGCCATTAGCGTTAATCGACTGCTATATTTCAGAGTATATTGGGCAAATGCACCACCAACACTCTCACGTTCACGAATTCGTTCAGGTCCGACATTAGGGTCATGGGTGATTTTCACGTGCTGTCCGAGATAATCATAGTTAAAGCTCAGACCGGTCGAGAGGTTGTGCATCTCGCCCAAATCGGTTTCATACATCAGCTGGGCAAACGCGCCTTTCTCGTTGACATCATACCCTTTTCGACCAAACGAGGCATCAAGCTGATGCATATTGAGCGTCCCGATAAACGCCAAGTTGCCGTTTCGTTCAGGGTCAAAGATATAGGCATGCTTCATATATCCCTCATAGCGACGGGTATCAAGATCAATCAGATATGGGTCGTTAATCTCCATGCCCGAGTGATTGTGGTTTGCAATTTGTCCTGCCTTACTTTTCTCATTAATCATAGTCAGCCCGCCATGAAAAATATAGTTGCCCGAACGCCACTGCCAACGGTTATTCAAATTAACCTGACGAATATCGGGCATATCGGCAAAGCCGTCATCATTTCCGTCATGACTCCCGAAACGGTCTTCAAAGTGGGCAAGTAACTCGGTGCTCAAGCCCTCTTTAATATGGATATTGCCGACGGCATTCAGCTCAACTTTCATATCGGTGTCGAAATAGGCATTGACCGTTGCGCCCGGTTCATCCTGGGGCTTGAGATATTCAATATTGATTTGACCGGTGATTGACTCGTAACCGTTCTTGACAGTACTACTGCCCTTTGACACCGAAATACTATTCATCCACGGCCCCGGTACATAACGGAATGCGTATGGCATAGCCGCGCCACGAAAAGCCGGCATCGACTCGGTCAACATCTGAACGTATGTTCCGCTCAATCCGAGCAGTTTAATCTGGCGCGCTCCGGTCGCAGGGTCAGAATAGCTGACATCAACCGATGGCGATGTGCTGAAACTTTCGCCTAAATTACAACAGGCAGCTCGGCAAAGTTCGGTTTGATTAATCAGATTTCTATTCTCAACACTGACCGATTTAATTGCACCTCTTTTCTTCTGAGTGAAAACGACTTCATTCAAAGTCTTGGAGTATAGTGAATCATCAAATTCGTCAGTCGAAAAATCGGGAACAGTATCACTATTAGCCGCTTGCGACACTGAAAAAGCGTAACAATCAACCCAACCGATCATCATGATAGTAGTCACTGACCCAAACGCAATTCTTTTCAGCAACGCCACAGCTTGTTTCATTACTTTTGAATTCATACAAAAAAATAATGAGCAGTAACCCTCGTTGGTCGGTCCCAACACTATAGGTCGCTACTCCGTGTACTAACCTTAATATTTTAACCTCAAAACGGCTCATTCGCCATTTTTCGGCTGCAAAGTTACGATTTTTTCACCATTCCGCAAAACAAATTACGATCAGACTGAGTTTCAACCAAAATTCATTGCAATTATTCACAAACAAAAAAGCGAGCGCTAATACAAACGCTCGCTTTTTATTATATATAATCCCCAAAACCAAAAGTATATTTTTGCAAATATAATCTTAAATTTTTATTAATCCAGATAAATCACTATAAATTCGGCTAATTTAGCCACTGCTCAGTAAAAAAGTAGCGCATCAATAAGCGACACGCTACTTTGCCACAAGTTATGTGTTATTTCTTTATTTTGTCACCTTCTCTTTAGCCTCTTCATAGAGCTTTACGGCACCGTCTTTGGTTTTGTCGTATGCTTTTCCGACTCCTTTGCGAGTTACATCGTATGCCTTCACAGTACCGTCTTTAGCCTTGTTATAACCCTTAGCTGTACCTTCTTTTGTTTTATCGTAGGCTTTACCGGCACCCTCTTTGGTTTTGTCATAAGCCTTTACAGTGCCATCTTTAGCCTTATCGTAGGCGCGGACTGTACCGTCTTTGACCTTTTTACTATCTTCTTTGATTTCTTGTTTTGCTTTTTCTATAAAACCCTCTTTTTTAGCGGGGTCAGAAGCAAACGAGGTAAAAGCAGCCGATGAAAGCAATGCGGCAGTCATAAATAAAACGAACTTTTTCATAGTTTTGTTTGAGTTTAATCGTTAATATACACTTTACAATTAAACACCGACCAAAACAAAAAAGTTCGTCTAACAAACGCTAATTACCGATACTTACAGCCTTAGATTGGAGAAAGCAATCCTGTTTCCGAGTCAATGATATAACCGGCAACTCTCACGTCGCGAGCCATCAACGGATGGTTGGTAATCAAATCGACAGTCTCACGAACAGCGTCATCAGTATCGGTAAAACCATGAAGCCAGCTGTTGAGATCAATACCACAGTGACGCATCAGCGAGATATGCTCGTCATCAACACCACGTTTGCGCATCAGTTCGAGCATCTCCTCGGCATCCATTCCCTGAACGCCACAGCCGGTGTGACCGATTACCATAACCTCGTTCACACCAAGTTCATAAATAGCCACAAGCAACGACCTCATAGTTGAGTCAAACGGATTGGTAATCGTTCCGCCGGCATTCTTAATCATCTTGACATCACCGTTTTTCAAGCCAAGCGCAGCCGGCAAAAGGTGAATCAAGCGAGTATCCATACAAGTCACGATGGCAATGCGCTTGTCGGGGTATTTTGAGGTTGCATACTGGCGATATTCGCCTTTTTCGACAAATTCGCGATTATACTTTAAAATTTCGTCAATCATAATCAATTACTCTTTAACTCCATACGCCAAGTCACCGGCATCACCGAGACCGGGTACGATATATTTATGAGCATTTATCTCGTCATCAATCGCTCCAACCCAGATGGTTGTGTGGGCTTCGGGGAACGTTTTTTTGATATAGTCAATCGCCTGACGCGACGCAATAACCGAGCAAACATGAACGTGAGACGGCGTTCCTTTGGTCAACAATGCTCGATAGCTCAACTCCATTGATGCACCGGTGGCAAGCATCGGGTCTGCAATTATGAGCGTTTTGCCATCGAGACGCGGTGACGCCAAATACTCGATGCAAATATCAAAATTGTCTTTTTCTTTGTATTTGCGATATGCGCTGACAAAAGCGTTTTGAGCATGATCAAAATAATTGAGAAAACCCTGATGAAACGGCACTCCTGCACGAAATATCGTAGCCAAAACAACTTGAGTATCAATAACATCGCTTTGCATCGGGGCAAGCGGAGTTTCGATTTCAACTTTACGATAGTCGAGCGTACGGCTAATTTCAAAAGCCATAATCTCGCCGATACGTTCAAGGTTACGGCGGAAGCGAAGCATATCGCTCTGAACCTTAACGTCACGAAGTTCAGTCATATACTGATTAACAATCGAAGGATATTCTGCAAAGTTTACAATCTTCATGGTTTGAAACTATTTTGGGGTGAGGTAACTATATAAAAAAAGGGAAAGCTTACTACATCGCGCCGCTACAACCCCCTACCGCTGCTTCGATCAAGACCTGACGGAGTTCGGGGGGAGCATGCCGTGTAGGACTTTCCCGATGCAAAGGTAATGCTATTTTTTTAATTAGCAAAAATAAAAAGTCATTAATTTAGTGACTCCACGGTGTAGGGACATGCCTCCGGCATGTTATCCTAAATGTAAACATCTGTCATTCAATCAAAACACACCATAGGAACATCCCCGTGATATAACAATAGGAGTTGTACCAATTTTGATACAACCCCCTAATCGTTATTTTCACATCTTAAAAAGATGCATTATTTCTTAACTTTATTCTTTTCGAGTTGACGTTCAATGGCTTCGAGACACAAATCTACGGCTTCTTCAAACGAATCGGCTGTTTTTGTTGCCACAATTTCAGGCTGCTGCGGCACGGTTACCTTAACGATAGCCTCCTTGTTCATGGCTGTTTCAGGTTTTACGACTTTAAGGTTAAAATCTGCCTCGGTTACTGCGGGATAGTGACGCGAAAGGCGGTCAGCCTTTTTGTTGATGTGAGCAACAAGACGTTCGGCAATGTCGAAGTGAATAGGTTGAATTCTTACTTCCATATTATCCTCCTTTTCTTTTAGATGCCCGGGGATGGGCGAGTTTGTAATTTTGTTGTAGTTCTTTATACGTTATGTGAGTATAAATCTGGGTTGTAGCCAACGACTGATGACCAAGCAGCTTTTGAACTGCCGGCAATTCGGCACCGTTGTTGAGCATATCTGTCGCAAACGAATGACGCAAAACGTGGGGACTCATTCTTGAAGCATGAACATCTGCCATCGCCATTGCCTCATGAACAAGATTGTAAACGAGCTTTGGGTATAGCGGTTCGCCATTTTCCCTGATAAAGAAACGCTCGGGCGATGACTCTACATCGCGTGAACGGAGTCGACGATAGGTCGAAATCAAGTCGGTCAACTCTTTCCCGAAAGGGATTATTCTTTCTTTATTACGCTTACCGAGCACTTTTAGTTCACCTTTCGACACGTCAACATTGGCGTCGAGCAACGTTATCAGCTCGTCACGACGCATTCCGGTCGAATAGAACATTGTCAAAATCAAACGGTTGCGCACCTCCTTAAAACTATCCATGTCGATTTCAGAGTCGAGCATTTTATTCGTCTCACCCGGCACGACATAGACCGGTAGGGGTTTGGCAGTCTTCGCAAGAGCGATTTCCGACGCCGGATTAGACTGTAATCCGTGTCGCTTTATCATAAAACGATAAAATGCTCGAAGAGCCTGTGTTTTTCGGCGTATTGTACGGGGCGTAATCCCCTCCCCTGCCATCTGAGCGAGCCACGAGCGAATGTCGGCAACCGTGATGTCAATGGGGTCAAACTGATAACGACCATGGTCAGTAACATAGTCGCGCCACTGCTCAAGATCTGTTTTATAAGACAAAACGGTGTGATCTGAAAGATTCAGTTCACACCGTGTATATGTTAAAAATTCGTCTATATACATATCAGCACCGACTAATTATTCGTTAGTGAATAACTATAACAGTGCGAATATAGCACGAATTTATTTAAGTTGCAAATTTTAGCCTGATAAAAGCACTTATTTATTCTTCAACTGCGCGGAGCTGCTGAACATAAATAGCTTTCATCATTTTTTTACGGTTAGCAACCGAGGGTTTTTCAAATGCCTGACGGTTACGGAGTTCGCGAACAATACCGGTTTTTTCAAATTTACGTTTAAATTTTTTGAGCGCTTTTTCGATGTTTTCGCCTTCTTTAACTTGTACGATGATCATTGTTTTTTTGATGTATTTTAGATTTTTTGTTTTCGTTTATACGATTTGCGGTTGCAAAATTACTAACAATTTTTGTTATACCAAATATTTTCGCCCCATTTTTTTGGTGTTTAACACTCTAAAAACTAAAAATAACCCTTTTTGATTATGATATCACTCAGATTAGTAGGAATAGAGGCTCGTTCATCCGGTTATCAAAGACAAATATGCTCTAACCTGTAAAAGTTATTGAGCGCACAAGCGGTACGCCCCTACATGGGGTTGTGAGGTAAAGTCTTTAAGATCTTTAAGAGCCTTAAGGACTTTAGGCGAATTTAGAATTAAAGGGATTAGTTTTTCTCGCTGGGATCGGGAGCCGGGAGTTCTAACTCTGTTGTGAGATTGAGGTCAGAGTCGGGGTCGGCGTGGGATTCGAGGCTGGGCTCGATATCGAGGGGTGCATCTTCTTTGATGACTTTGCCCCAACGACGGCGACGGTTCCATTCAACCAGGTAGGCGGTGATGAGGTAGATTATTGCGAGTGCCCACAAGGCGAGGTATTCGGTGGAATTGGCTTGGAGTGATGCTCCGTTTGAGTTCATACGGATGAAGCCTTCTACACCCCAGACACACGGCACGGCATTACCAATCCAAATCCAGAATTGGCTCATGGCATATCGAGGCCAGGTCAAACCGCAAAGGAAGAGGAATACAACCGAGGTGAACACTACAACCATCAGTGACATCTCGCGTTCTCTAACGAGGTATGAAACGGTCATAGCAAAGAAGATTGAGGCTACAATCAACGGCATTACAAAGAGGAAACATTCTCTAAGGTCTCCGATATGGGGAAGGTTAAACATCCAGGGAATAAAATGGATGATGTAGAGTACTAAGGGAACGTATATAAACATATAGCAGAAGGCCTTGCCGAGGATACTTGCCGAAATCGAAGCATTGACGGCTTTGGGGTCACGTCCGCGATTGCGACGGCGACGGTCTTCTGATGTTCCGATCATAATAGTTACACCGAGTACAAGACTCTGTTGCAAAATCAAGATGACGATGCCGGGGATGACAAATGATGCAAAACCCTGCTCAGTGTCACCAAGCATTATCGCCTGATTTTCAATAGGTGACCCGCTGATGTTGTCGGCAAGAATACCGGCATCATTTATCAACTGCTGACGTATATTAGCTCCGGTTGCGAGCTGAACGTCGGTTAATGCGTTAAGGAATGAGCGGTAGCGCAACAACAAGCTCATATCGCTGTAGAACTGAACATGGGCTTGCTCGCCGCGCCCAATTTTATGAGAATAATCGGCAGGGATTTCAAGAATACCATAACAAGCTTTCTCGTTTTTCCATTCTCGTGCTTCGTCAAGCGACGACGCATAGCCGATTATCTTTATCTCGGGGGTGGCGTCAATCGAACGGGTCAACTCACGGCTATCGGTTGTACGGCAGTTATCGACCACAGCAACCGGTATATCGCGAGGCACCTCGGGATTATATATTAATGTATATATAATAGGATAGATTAACGGCAGGAAGAAAAAGAAAAGCAACACCGCCTCATCGGTGAATACAAGCTTAATTTCGTTGTATGTCACCTTTACCAGCGATACCGGCCAATTAACTATGTTATGGAAAAACTTTTTCATTTTAGTTTATGGTTTCGGGAGCACATCAGGGGAGATAAACCGGACGTGCCAAATGCTTTTTAAGACGGAACAACAATGGAATATATGCGAGAGCAAACACGAGTAATGCCGCAAAATATTCACGAGAGTAATACATCGGTATTCCATTGAGGGCTTGATCTATATAAATCAAGAAGTAATAACGGACAGGAAGAATGTAGCTGAAGATGCCGACCGCACCGTACATCTGGTCAACGGGGAACGAGAATCCGGCAATCGAGAAAGCAAGAATACCAATCAGCGAACAGATACTCAACGCCATTCGTTCACTTGGTATCACACAAGTAACAAACAACGCAAATCCCTGACAAGCAATAACAAACATCAACATTGCCAATAGCATCACGCCCCAACTACCATTCATCGGAAAGTGGTTAAACTTGAAAAACAGAGAGTCAATTGCCAAGCCAACAATCAAGAACACAATAGTTTGAGGAGCAAGCTTACCAATGAGAGCCTTGATAATAGAGCCATCGGCAGTTGCAAGCCACTTTCTTGATTCACCGGTCTTGATTTCACTACAAATCGAGAAGATGGTAACGAGGAATATCATGAGCTCCAATGCTGCCGGAACAAATGAATTGCAAAGGTAATAAGAGTAGTTGGTCCAGGGGTTACCAAGCGGATGAACATCTATTACCATTGGCTGCAACAAAATCTCGGCTGTTGATTCATCAATACCCATCTGCACAACTTCGTTTGCTGCCATCAGACCCGATGAGGTCACGGCAATAGTTCGGAAGCCTTTGTAGGCAAGGGTTCCGGGTACAAAATAGGTCATGTTTGAGTAGTAGGTGATAGTCGGTTTATTGCCGGCAACAGCATCTTTCTCAAGATTGCGAGGCATATAGAAAAATCCGAAGATTTCACCGTTTCTAACTTTATCGATTGCCTCATTAAAGCTTGTCAGCTCCATCGAAATATCGGTCAATTCCTGAGCTTTCAACGAACGTACAAGTTTACGCGACAAAGTAGAGTTGTCAAGATCCACAACAGCCGTAGGCACCTTTAACGGAAGACCCTCAGACATCAACGAGATGAAAAACAACGCCACGGCGAGGGGCACGAGTATCATGGCAAAAAGATAAACTTTTCGTCGGGTGAGTCTCAATACCTCACGTTTAATTGTGGCTATTATTCCCTTTTGCATAATGTGTATCTCGAATATTTTACGGTCTCGATTAAAGAATAATCTATTTATTATCTCTTGTCACGTTTTTTGGGAGTTTTTTTAGCAACCGGTTTAGTTGCCTTTTTGTCAGCAGCCTTTTTGTCAGCAGCTTTATCTACTTTTTTGTCGTCTTTTTTCTCTACCTTAGCCGGTTTGTCTTCTTTTTTAGATTTTGACCATTTAGCTTTAGGTTTTTCGAGATAATAAACGACAGTCATACCGGGACGAAGGTCGGGAACATTGTCGAGCGTACGAGCTTTAACCTCGAAAGTACGGCTATCCCATTGACCTGTGTTTTTGGTAGCACGCCAAGTTGCATAGGTACCCATGTCGTTGATATAGTAGATTTTGACTTTTGTTTTCATTTTGTTGAGAGCGGGAATCATAACTTCGATTACACCGTCCATCTTCATATCCTTGAGGAATTCCTCACGAACATTAAAGGTGATATATTTCTTGTCAAGTTGAAGAACTGTCATGATTGGAGCACCAATCGAAACGAGTTCGCCAACTTCGGGATAGATTTCTTCAATTTGTCCGTCGCAGGGAGCAGTGAGGTATTCGTCTTCGAGAACAGCCTCAACTTCCTGAACACCACCGCGAGCAACTTCGACCATTGCGGCAGCAGAAGTTTTATCTTCTTGCTGAGCGCCGGCTTTAGCCAACGAATATTGCTGAGCAGCAGCACCTTCGGCAGCTTTTGCCGCATCGAAAGCGGCTTTGGCTTCATCGCGTTTTTGCTCGCTGATCACGCCACCCTGGAAAAGATTTTCCATACGCTGGTAGGTTTTTTCAGCGATTACGCGGGCAGCGGTAGCCTGTTGAAGTATTTCGTATGCTCCTTGAATAACCTGAGAGCGAGCACCTGCATCAATTTTTTTATTTTGAGCAGCGGTTGAAACTTCCATTGCTTTAGCCTGATTCATTTTAGCCTGAGCAATAGATGAATGGATATGAACGAGCGTATCACCTTTTTTCACCCGATCCCCTTCTGAAACATAAAATTCAAGTACGCGACCGGGGAGTTTGCCTGATACTTTAACTGTTGTCGCTTCAGCCTGACCTTCTATGATTTCGGCAGGTTTGTCCATGAACAAAAATCCGGCAAGGGCAAGTAAAAGGACTGCCACGATGATGATGCCGACAGCGACGATCAAACCTGATTCTCTCTGTTTTACCTCAGATTCGTTATTATTTACTGTATTAGCCATAAGACCTTTGGTATTATATGGTTAGATTTTTATTTATTTCAATTATTTAAGTGTGCCAAGTACTTTTGACAGATAAACATCGCACAAGTGAACGTCGATTGAAGCATCAAGGTTTTCGCTATTAGCTTTGAGCCACGCGGTTTGAGCTTCCATGACATTATCGGTTGTCATCACGCCTTCCTTGAAACCAAGACGGGCGCAACGCAAATTTTCATCAGCCTTTTTGAGGTTTGACTGGGTCATCTCGTAGGTTTTCACAGCCTCCTGAGCCTTGAAAGCAGCCTGGCTAACCTGAAGATTGATTTTTTCCTTAGCGTCTTCAAGTTCGAGTTTCATGATGGTCTCGCCTGAACGTGCGGCGCGATATTTGTTGAAGTCGCCACGCCAGTGCCAGATTGGAATTTTTACTCCGACACCAACCGAGAAAGCTCCGTTGAATTTCTTTTTGTAACCGTCAAACATATTGGGATTTGAGAAGCCATAGCTACCAAGCAACACAATGTTGGGGAGCATGTCAGACATCGCAACATTTTTGAGCTGTCCGGTCATCTTGATTCCCAATTCGAGTGCCTTAATATCCTGGCGTCGAGAATAAACTTCGTTCATATTGTAAGATGAAGCTACTTCAGAACTTAAATTAACCTGAGAAAGGTCGTCGGCAACCTTGTAGTTGCTTTCAACGGGGAGTCCGCAAAGCTGAGCGAGTGCCATCTTGCAGAGAGCCACGCCGTTTTTAACTTTCACGAGGTCAACGTTTGCCTGATTGAGTTTCACATCAACGCTGAGCTTGTCGCTGACAGTGGCAACACCTTGTTTAAGCATCTGAGCAACATTCTGGTCGAGAGAATCGAGAAGATTGACATAGCTCTCGGCGAGTTTCTGTTTGGCTTCGAGCGATACGACCTGCCAGTAAGCGGCATCAACCGCATAAATGATATTTTGAGATTCGTTATCTTTCATTGCCTCGGCAAGCTGTTCGGCAAAGCCGGTCAATTTATTCATTGCAACGATTTTACCACCCATGTAGATAGGCTGGGTAAGAGTCACCGCACCAAAAAATACGTGGTGAATATCAAAAGTCATCGCTTCTTTGGGGATAAGCGCGACTTCTGACGGAATTGGCTGTCCGGTGGGGCTGGTAACGGGTTCGCCTGTCACGGGATTTTTCACCAGATTGAACTGATAAGACTGAGTTGCCAAATCAAACGATTTTGTCGGCAACAACTGGTCAGAATCAAAAATCGAGAGGTTTTTCTGGTTATAGGTATAGCCACCCGCAAAGTCAATCGACGGAAGGTAAGCGGCAAACGCTTCTTTCTTCTGATATCCTGCCTGACGAATCTTTTCATTGTTAATCGCCATCTGCTTGTTGTTTTTAAGCGCAAGCTCACGACAACCTTCAAGCGTCAACAAAGTTTCGCCTGACGGAGCAGTCTGAGCAAAAGAGCTCGACGCTGCTGCAATAACAATTGCGGTATAAAGATGAAATCGTTTTAGCATAATGCCTGTGAATTTTAAAATATATCTTTTTATTAGAACAAACCTAAGACAACAAAAGTTGTCAAACACTTGTTTTTATCAATTTATCTAAAAGCGTTAACGGTGCGTAAATTGCATATTTTCAGCAAATTACACACCTTTAACCGGTTATATTTCTCTTGATAGTTAATTATCAAGGGATTACACTCTCTTGTGAACGATGCAAAGATAGCAAAAATTATTTATATATCACTACTCTTTTATCCTTATTATTTGTTCTAAACTCAAATCATCAGTTTCCCATCGTCAGAGAGGTATAGTATCTGAGCGTTCCGCCAATCGACTTTTGACGTTGAACCGAAAGGGTAACATATTGATTGTCAAAGCCCCACCATGTAGCCGACATCGAGTCGTGACCATTAGAAACTGCTGCCGGAGCACCATACATATTTGACAGATGGGCAAACAACGAATTGTAGCGGGTCAAGTCGTAGCGTGGCGTTGAGTAACTGAACGATGATGCAGTTAGATAGCCATTATTATAATATAATGTAGCATAGGGCCACATATAGTTCATCGCCGACACGTTTCGCAGATATATGCTATTATTGGCATACCCGTCGATCTGACACCCGACACGGTTCAGCGCGTTCAACGATGCGGCGAGTGCTGTCCCGTAAGTGAAACCCAATATAGACTGAAGCGGGTTGATATGGTAACGGGGACGGAACACTGAGGGCGGAGCCAAAGGGCGGCGAAAGTGATTTGCGTTGAACGCCGGGGCTAAAGGGCGGTGTGGAGGTGGAGGAGGAACGTTTAATCCCGGACGATGAGCTGCCATATTGTTTTGACCGCCATAGTTAGGAGCATGGGGATTTGACGGACGAACCGGTCCGAGATTATTTACCGGAGGTTTGGGCGCAGAATTATGGTTGGGGCTGCCGCCGACATTCCAGCTATTGGCAACCGTTGATTGATTTGGTCGATTTTCAGGACGGTCGGCAATTCCCGGACGCTGTCCGTTTGTACCGGGGCGACCTGTGTTACTGCCGTTACCTGCGACAGTTCCGTGATTGTTGTTATGTTGTTGCTGTTCTTTATTTAATTCACTGTTTGTAGGGTTGTTATGACCTCCCGCACCGGGTCGTTGTCCCGATGCAGACAAACCGCTGTTGCTTCCAAGCGAACTTCTGCCATTGGTGCTATACGTATTGGCACGTCGACTTTGAGCGCCGCGACTCTGTGCCGAAATTGACGGTACGGTTATGGTTAGCACAATCGCAACTACCGATAATATACTTTGAAGTCGATTCATCGTTTATCGTTTTATATAATTAAACGTGTGGTTTTATATATATGATAGATTTTTATCGCTTTTGTTTAATTGAACGGTTCTAAATTTTCACTTTTTAACCAATTTAGCGATACACACCGCTAAGATAGTAATTAAAATCAACATATACCACAAATTTTGCCCACGATTTTCAATATCGGTCTTTTCCTTGCTGGTATTTGATACTTTACGCTCCTTATCAACCCGTGTTTCACACGCCTCCACCTCAACAAACTGCCCGGTCATTTCTCGCTTCAATTTAATGGTGACAGGCCCCGATTTAACTTTAGTCACACGGCTGTCAACGTCAATATGCTCGACTTCGGCCGAATCAATCGTCACGACCATATCAGTGAATTCCGAAATATCTATCGTCTTCGCTTGATGCTCATTGCCCGCAAGACCAATCGTCTCTTCATAATCAGTCCTGATCTCGGCACTCTTTTTCACTGACCCACACGCCACCATAGCCATCATCAGCGCCACAATAATGATAGTTTTCAGTACCCTGAACTCGGCTTTAACATTGAACGACGGACAAGCCTTGGAGGCAAATTCATTATGACCGTAAATTGTCGCACCGGGATATTTCTTAAGCAACGACTCAACGAGATTTTTGAGCGATACTTTTTGTGCATCGGTTCGCGTATCAGCCGGTTTACCGTCAGACTCAACCCCTCCAACGTATGCCACACCTATCGAATGAGCATTGTGCCCCAGGCAGTGAGCGCCGACCTGCCCCTCTGCCCTTCCCCGATGTACCGAACCATCTATATAAATAATGTAGTGATAGCCAATCTCTGACCATCCGTTTTGTTTTATGTGGCAAGTACGGATTTCATCAACCGTTACATGACGACCTCGCGGAGTTGCAGTGCAATGAATTATAATTTCGCTGATTTTACACATTTTCACCTCCTTTCTCCTTGTCATCTGATTTTTCACTCAAAATCTTGGCAAGCATTTTACTGATTTCATCTTTGTTTTCGATAATTACCGTCATCGTTGATGCAGCTTTTCTGATTTCCTCCTTGTCGTGAGTGCTCTCCATTACCGATTTCCACTCACAAAAGATATTGAAAACGCCCATCAACATTGTGAACGACGGCACGGCAACAAGGGCTATACAGATGATGTCTACACATGTCAGTACCAACATTGGTGCAAAATACTTGAGAGCCTTTGTGCAGGTCATTTTATAGGTTCTCGACCTGCGTGCAATTCCGCTACGGCACGCACGCCTTACCCCGACCGCAAAATCAACCGCCATTGCAACTGCAACACCACCATAGGTCATCGCCAGAACTACAAGCCATGCGCTGTCGCCACCCGACTTGATTACATTTATTATTTCCATAAATTAGTTAAGATTAGGTTGTTAAACATTTTACAGCGCAAAGTTACGGCACGACAAGACACCGATCGCATCAAAAGGTAACAACCCCACTAAATCTCACAAACTCAGACAGTTGATTAAATATCCCATAAAACAAGAGGATGCAAAATTCTTGCATCCTCTTTATAATCAATCAAATAAAACAAAAACGATAGTATATATTCTTTATCCCAAAACTTTATAGTTCAGTACTGCCTCAACGCGGAAAAGCGAGCGGATGTCGCTACGCGGAATGATGACATCGTCATAGTCGGGATTAGCGCTGTGCAATATCACATTCTCGAGGTTTGACTGGTCTCGTCTAAGGTATTTCACTCGTCTGAAATCCTCAGTCACAACAACATAAATCTGCCCCCAGAGAATTGTTGAGAGATTGTCAACGGGACGTATTGCAATCATGCCCCCATTGATAATCTCAGGCTGCATAGAGTCTCCGCTAACATGAACAATGAGCGAGTCACTGCTGATGCGTGGCAAAGCAATGTAGCCGGTTATACGTTCGTCTGTAAACATCGCGTCAAGGTTACTCGACCCGGCAGTAACATCTATATCATAAACCGGAACAGAAACTGCATTGGCAAGCTGACCTGCCGGCGGAATAATTCCAGGGATTCCGGCAGTCTTACTGAACGGAACATCGCTACCGTCAACAAGCCACTGCTTGGAAACGCCCATATTAACGACAATCCGATTTATCAAAATATCGGTAATTGGCAATTTGCCCGACAAATGTTTTGATAAGTTCGACGGGTCGATTCCGAGACGTTTTGCAAACTCCGACTGGGTCAATCTCGATTTAATAATCAAATAACGTATGCGGTCGGCAACAGTCTCCGGCCCTGGTACAGTTTCTTTGCTCATATTCTGCTTTTAGATATAATGATTCCTACCATTTTGTGCAAATATACAAATATTTGGTATATCTGCCAAATATTACCCAACAAAAAACCTCCGATGCTCACGCACCGGAGGCTCCTATCATGAAAAAAAAATTCTCTTTGCTTAATCTTGATAAAATTGGAGGAGGTTGTTTTCTACCTTATCGTTTCCGAGGAGAATCATGAAAAGGTTGCGAGCAATCATGTTGGCACCCTGCTGCTGGTTAAAACGAGCACGGTCAACTTCATAGTCAAACTCGCGACCCTGGTTTTCGATATCTGATACCTCAAACACGACCACAGCCGAATTTGATTTGATCGGACCAACGAGCTGACCTTTCTGAGCGGCAGCTACGGCAGCCATAAGTTCACCTTCGTTCATAGGGAAACCTGAAATCAAACGCTGACCGAAAGTAACTTCAGCTGTATCAACACCAACTTTCATGAGCTCGGCATATCCTTCAACTGAATTTGCTTTACCTACGGGATAATCGGCGAGAAGTTTAGCAGCCTTCTTGTCGTTGGCTGCACCGTTGCGGATATATTCGTAAACGGTAGGATCTGACATTGTGATATAGCCTTTGTCATAAACCGAGTTAAGAGCCACTGCAACGAGATGTCCGGTTTGTTCGTCACCATAAACATCGCTAACCTGACCGGGTTTAGCCTTGAGAGCCCATTTAGCAGCGCTACGGGTGTCGGCCACATTACCAACAGTAAGAGACTGGGCGGTAACCTGAGCGGGGAAGATATGATAGCCTTCCTGAGGAGCCTGTGCCGAGAATTTTTCAGCTGTATTATTAGTGGCTACGAAGTCGCGGAGACCTGAAGTCAAGTTGTTAACGGTAGTTGACGAAGGATCAACCTGATAGGTGATTTCAGCAACATCGTAGGTTGTCACGGTCGGGGCGACGTTTTTGATTTTGATTGCACGGATTTGCTGAGCGTTAGCCATAGTATCGGGGCTGAACCAGCGACCGGTGGGCTGACCTTCAAGCATTGCAACAAACTGAGCGGCGTTGGGATCAAGATATGAAACTTTCATATCGTCCTGTGAATTTACAAGACCCTCAACATCAGCCATTGCTTTTCCGCTGTTAAGAACGTTGATGATTGAATCGCGTTTTACAGCATCGGCAACGGCATAAACAGCAATATCAACTGTTACTTCATCACGCTGGTTGTCGTTTTTGCCAAGAAGTTTTACCAAAGTGTAGGTATTGTTGGCAAAATCAGCAACGCGGGCTTTACCGATTGCGAGTGAATCGATTGCAGCCGCTACAGCATTTGAGTAAGCCGATTTTTTGTTGGTAGTTGTGTTGGTTACGAAGAAACCTGAAAGACCGTCGATGCCTTCATTGTTGTTGAGAACCTCGAGAGCAGCCTCAACATCTTGCTGAGCAGCAAGGAGGTCTTCTTCTGAAGGGACAATGTCAACAAGAATGTAGTTAACCGAACGAACGGGTTCGTTTACACGGAAACGATTTTTGTTATCGTTGAATTTGTCTTTAAGTTCCTGATCGGTAGGTTTGAATTCATCGCCGTTCAATGAGCTGTAATCAACTTTTGCATATTTAATTTTAGCAGTTGAAGCGTTTTCGTCATAAAGAGCTTTAGCATCAAGTTTGTTTGCGGTGATTGCACCCATAAACAGGCTTGAAAGCTTCTGTTCTTTGAGCTGACGTTCAACATCTTGTTCGAGCTGCATCCAATATTGCTGAAGCTGTTGAGCAACATCAGCGGGAATCTGATTTTTACCGGGGTTGAATGCAATATCGTGGAGCTGATCAGTTGACATAACACCAAACTGCTGTTGAACCTGAGCATTAAGCTGGGGCAATGCAGTGGGGCCGGTCATTGCAGCTGCAAGTTCCTTGTCGGTAACAGTGATGCCGAGTTTTTCAACTTCTTCTTCAAAGAGTGCGTTGTAAACCATCTCGTTGAGAACCTGTGACTGAATAGCGGTGATGTCGGTGTTGGCATAACCCTGATTCTGCATGTTCTGACGGATGTTCTCGACACGACGGTTAAATTCCTGGATATCGATTTTGTGTCCATGAACTTTGGCAGCGGCGGTGCCGGGACCAAAGAACGATCTCGATGAATTGAAGAAGTCACCGAGGATAAACGCAAGAAGAGCAACGATAATTACGGTAAACAAAATTGCCGATCTGCGTCTGATTTTCTCTAATGTTGCCATTTAATTATTGATTATTTTTTGATTTATCGAAATGTGATAACCACCCTCAACTTGCAGTTTGGGCGGTTTTTTAGCGCACAAAGATACATCTTTTTCTTATTATAGTCAAAATTTAGCGAGTGAAATAACGCTCCGACAACATTTTTTATAATATTATCGGAGTATTTTACGGTTTTGGTCACTTAAATCACACAAGACTGAACGCTTCTTTGACCTTATTGACCATGTCGGTTTTTTCCCAGGTGAACAGCTCGACTTCAACTTTCTTGGTATTTCCGTCGTCGGTCAAAAATTCTTTAACAACCTTGCACGGCTTGCGACCGACGTGTCCGTATGTTGCAGTTTCAAGATATATCGGGTTACGCAATTTCAATCGTTTTTCAATCTCGGCAGGGCGCATGTCAAACAATTTTGATACAACGGCCGAAATCTCGGCATCGGTCATATCGACGTGAGCCGTACCCATAGTGTTGACAAATAAACTCACCGGAGCCGCTACGCCGATAGCGTATGCAACCTGCACCAACGCTTTGTCAGCAACACCGGCGGCAACAAGGTTTTTGGCGATATGGCGAGCCGCATAGGCTGCCGAACGGTCAACTTTCGAGGGGTCTTTGCCCGAGAATGCACCACCACCGTGTGCGCCATGTCCGCCGTAAGTGTCAACAATAATTTTACGTCCGGTCAAGCCGGTATCGCCGTGAGGTCCGCCAATCACAAATTTACCTGTCGGATTAACATGAAGTATAATATCATCTCCCCACAGTTTTTTGATAGAATCAGGCATTTTAGCCTTAACACGCGGAATCAAAACGTTGGCAATATCACGTTTGATGATGTCAAGCATTTCACGATCAGCTTCTTCTTGAGTTTTGTTTCCGTCGGGCTGAATAAAATCTTCGTGCTGAGTTGAAACGACAATCGTATTGATTGCTACAGGACGATTGTCCGAGTCATATTCGACTGTAACCTGGCTCTTTGAGTCGGGGCGAAGATAGCTTTTCTTGTGACCGTAAGCGTCAACGTATGTCATCGCCGACATGTCACGACGAATTGTGGCAAGTTCTTTCAAAAGCTCGTGAGACAGTGCAACAGTCAATGGGATGTAATCGTCTGTCTCATTGCAGGCATAGCCAAACATCATACCCTGGTCACCCGCACCCTGGTCTTCGGGGTTTTCACGGACAACACCACGGTTAATGTCGGGACTCTGCTCATGAAGCGCAGTGAAAATTCCGCAAGAATGACCGTCAAACATCAATTCGCTGCGGTCATAGCCGATATCTGTGATAACTTTGCGGGCAACAGTCATCAAGTCGATATAGGCTTTTGAACGAACCTCACCGGCAATCACGACCTGACCGGTTGTCACCATTGTTTCGCATGCGACCTTTGAATCGGGGTCTTGAGCCAAAAATGCGTCAAGAACTGCGTCAGAAATCTGGTCGGCAACTTTGTCGGGATGTCCTTCCGACACTGATTCAGATGTAAATAAGTAGTTCATAATAAAATAAAAAAAAGAAGTTAAGAAATAAATTCTCAACTTCATGGGGAAGTTGCGCTCGTAAGCGCAGTCTAAACTTGTAGCATATCTCCGAGTTATCACCCGGATTTTAGCATTTTTTTGAGTGGTTGCAAGCAGCCAAATCTGTCCACCATGAATTGAGTGGTGCAAAATTACGACTTTTTTCTGTAACCACCAAAAATCAAGCTATCATTTCTTGGGTTGGATATTGAAACGATATTGAACGGATGCAAGTATGTAGCGTGGGAGCGCATTGGTGTGAACAACCGTGCGACCCTGTGCATTAATTGCGTATGTCACGTAATTAAGTTGGTGCAACAAGTCAAAACCGTCAATGTTAAATACCCAGTGCTTATTGCGAACCGGGCTATAGGTCAGGCGCGCATTCCAAACCGGATTAGTCGTGTCAAGATTTGGCGAACCATAGCCACGACGCATATAACAGACCAAATCTGTGCTGATACCAAAGCCGGCAGGGAGAGTGAATACTCCTGAAATACCAAAGTTAACGTGCATCGCATCAATTGTTTCAAAGTCGGTGCGTGTCGATGTGGTGTATCGTTTCATGAAATCACCTCTCAACTGCAAAGTCTGTTTACCAATTTGCCAACCCAACTTGACTTTTTCAGTAAATGATTTTTGATGAACCTCCGAGCGTTCGGGAGCTTCAACATTCACACCGATCATATCGTTAGATGTTCCTGCCCAGATATCGGTCTCACTGCTCAAAGAGTACTGTTTCTTCGGTCCGAATTGCCAGTTCAGCTCATTTGTAATTGCAGCTCGATAATCGCCTTTTACATTATACATTCTATTATAGCGAATACCGGTCGCAGTCTCATAGGTATATCCGCGCACCAACGTGTTTGGCGAATGATTCAAACCTATATACAAATAGTTTTGGAGCGAATGTGACGACGGCGAATAAGCCCATCTGAAGAGGTGAGCATGAGAAATTTGAGTTTTCAACCCCGGATTACCGTAATAAATATTCATCGGGTCAGCATCGTTCACGATATCTATCATATCCTCAACATCGGGCAACTTAGGATTGACACGATAGCTATATCTGACAACGTTTCGATAATTATCAAATCTTTGGTTACCCTCTTTCTTCTGAAAACCATACTCGATCATTCCGTCAAAAATTGACGAAATAGTCAGATTTACATTAGTATGTGCATATCGATAGGTTCTGCCGTCACGTAAATAGTTTAAGTGACGATGAATGAAATCGACTGCCGGATTAAACCTTATCTGGAGATATGACTTCTCAAAAGTTGTGGAATATCGAATAAAAGGACTCAACGAGTGATTGTTCTGTATTAGACGCGACTCATAACTGTTCGATGGATCAAACGCTGCCACATAATCGACTGGCACGACACCATAGATACCCATATCGTTCAATCGATCAAGAGCATACATGTAGCTATTCTTTGTTCTATCTGTGAAACCATATTGGTATGTCATCATTAATCCAAAATCGCCCAGCCAAACATTATATTGGAGAATACCATTCAAGTTTAAATTATGATTGGGTGTATTGTCGGTATAGTTGCGACGATGGAACGATGGTTGATCATTACCAAACATCACGTTATAGTCATTCCAAAGCTCATTCTTAACACTTTCATAATTTGCATTAGCTCGGAAAGATAGATTACTTCCCGGAAGATTCAATACCGTAAAATAGTTTGCAAAACCTCTCAAGCTTCTATTCCAACCATCTGCACGAGTATCATTCCGGTTGATTATAGCGTCCATATTGACCAAACCACCGTCAGAATACATCGCATCTAAAATTTCAATAACCGTTCCTTCTTGTTCACGATTAAACGTTGCCGACAAGATTGAATTTATATTTTTTGAATAATTATAATTTCCGCCTATACCCAATCCGGTATATATTTTATCAAATTTTTTGTAAAAGCTATGATCTGTATTAACCCGGGTCTCTCTTCTACGATTGCTCGACCGAGAGTAGTCGTATGTATCGCCGCCCGGCAAAAAATTAATGCGTGATGTCTGGCTGTTAGCGGTGTTAACTTCTTGTTCAAATGTCAAAGCTCCCATGGCACTCTTTGACTCATCGGGTGCCTCATAATTATAATCCAATGCTGCCAGTCGATATTCTTTTAATCCATTAGGCATTTTATCGGGAGTCCACGTATCATTTCGTCCCGGTTTACGATTGTCATTCAAATTATTGACGTTTCCGACAAACGACACGCGAGTCGTCGAATTAAACCACGATGCAAATGCACGCCCGATATATCTGTCTTCCGTTCCATATCCTGCCTGGAAGTTACCCATCCAGCCCATACTATACTCTTTTTTGAGACGAACATCCATTGTCAGTACCTTAGGCGCACTGACATTACCCATCTGTTTGTCTTTTTTAGTCTGACCTTCATAGACATTGATATCCTTAACCGTATATGCCGAGATGTTTTCGAGCATCAGGTTATTATTTCCGTCCATAAACTGTTTGCCGTTAAGCAAAAGCGACTCGACAAACTGGCCGTTAATCTTTATCTGTCCGTCATCGCTCAGTTCAGCACCCGGCAACTGCGATATCAGTTGGTCGAGCATCGAGCCCTCGGCAAGCTGAAACGCATCGGCATTATATACTAATGTGTCACCTTTATTATAGAACTTAATCTTGGTTGTTGTCACAGTCACTTCGCCCAACTGACGCGGAGCACGTTCCATCAATATCAACGGAACTCTGACATAGTCTTCGCGACGACTAACGTTTTTTAGCGACTGGCTGATTGTTTTGTCTTTATAACCTTTACACACAACATCAAACACAACTAATGAGTCGGCTCGAGGCACGCTGAAATAAAATTCAGCGGTTTTATCGGGTTCTCCCCCACGTCGCCAAGCGTAACCTTTATCACACTTTATCGAGTCAAGAAAATTCCCATCTTTGTCATATGTTAAAACGTATGCTTCCAACAGGTCGCGCTTAGTCACAGCGTCTCTTACTCGACCCATAACCGTGATTTTTTCATTAGCACCAAATGATACAGCAACTGTCAAAAGCGCAATTACCATGGCAAAGATTCTCTTTTTCATAAACTCATTTTTGTTAGTTAAAACTATTTAACTTACTAATTTTCAAGCTTAAGTGCAAAGTTATATATAATTGTTTAACAATTACCCCCCCCCATAAAATTTAACAATTTTTATCATTTCACAAGGGTTCTACTTTTCACTCTATTATATAGACGGAACAAAAACCGATTTGGTTACATCAAGCTCTGATTTTTTTACAAACATACAAGAATTTTTCTGAACAAATCAACTGGCGCATTGGTTTTAATTAAAAATAACAAACTTAAAATCTATAAAACTATGGCTGATTCAACTCAAACCAAAAGTATCAAGGGAACTGAAACCGAAAAACAACTTCTTGCCGCATATTTCGGCGAATCAGAGGCATATACCCGATATACCTATTATGCCCAGCAAGCTACTAAAGAAGGCTATTATCCAATTGCCGAAATTTTCAATCAGACTGCAGCCAACGAGCTCCATCATGGTAAAATATTCTTTAAATTCCTTCAGGGTGGCAACCTCGCTGTAACCGTTTCAACCGAAGCCGGTACAATCGGTAGCACTGAAGACAACCTTCGTATTGCTGTTGCAGGCGAACGTGCTGAAGGTGTTGAAACATACACCAAAGCCGCTAAAATCGCTGAAGAAGAAGGATTCCCCGAAATTGCACGACATTTCCATGAAATTGCTCTCGTTGAAGAGCACCACATGCGTCGCTTTGAACGCTATCTCAAACAGGTTGAAACCGGAACCGTCTGGAAACGTGACAAACCTATCGTTTGGCGTTGTCTAGTTTGCGGTTTTGAATTTGAAGGTACTGAACCGCCAAAAACTTGTCCGGCTTGTGACCACCCTTATCAGCACTACATGTCAACCGACCCCGCCGACAATTAATAATAAATGAACATAAACAGCCTTTAGGTTGTTTATTAAATATCAAACACATCTCCCTCATAACTAAAATTCGAATAAAACTCAATATGGAAACAGTATTTTTTAAAGGCAATCCGTGTCATATCACCGGCCACGTTCCCGCTGTCGGTGACAAAGCTCCCGACTTCAAACTCGTCAGCCCCACTCTTCAAGAAATCAAACCTGACGATTTTAAGGGTAAACGAATTGTTCTTAATGTATTCCCAAGCCTTGACACTGCCGTTTGTGCAATGTCGGTGCGTCGATTTAACCAAGAAGCAGCCGGACTCAAAAACACAGTAGTTGTTTGCGTGTCTATGGACCTTCCCTTTGCAGCAGGTCGTTTCTGTTCGGCTGAAGGCATCAATGACGTAGTTGTCGGTTCAGCCTTCCGTGCTCCCGAATTCATCCGCAACTATGGTTTGCAACTCGTTGACGGTCCCCTCGAAGGACTTCTTACCCGTGCAGTCCTCATCATTGACGAACATCGCAATATCATCTATCGTGACATCGTAGAAGAAATTACTCACGAACCGGATTATAAAGGCGCTATTGACGTACTCAATGCGACAAAATAAGCCTAAATTCAACTATATTTATTAATTAAAAACTTCATCGCCATGATTTACAAAGTCATCGATATTGAGGGAGTAGGCCCAGCTTATGCCGAAAAACTCAATGCTGCAGGTATCTCTACCGCTAAACAGTATCTCGAAATTGCCGCAACTCCCAAAGGACGTCAAGAAATTGCCGATCAGACAGGCATCAGCCCTGCTTTGATTCTTAAATGGGCTAACCACTGTGATCTTTACCGTGTTAAAGGAGTTGGTCCTCAATTTGCCGAACTTCTCGAAGCCGCAGGTGTTGACACCGTTAAAGAATTCCGTCATCGCAAAGCTGAAAACCTTGCCGAAACAATGCTCAAGGTTAACGAACAAAAGAAACTCGTTCGTCGAGTTCCGACTGCAGCTGAGCTCAAACGCATGATTGAACATGCTTCTACTCTTGAGCCTGTTATGAAATACTAAAAGATTTTCATTTTTCACACAATAAAAAAGCTATGCATCGGCATAGCTTTTTTTTTAGATCAATCAACCTGTCGATAATTTTTTTTGATAATCCTCTCCTACATATTTGATTTTTTTGTACCTTTGTATCCCGTATTAATGACATTTGACAATCAAAATGAAATACGGATTTGACAACGACAAGTATCTGAAAATTCAATCAGAACACATCAAGGAGCGTATCGCCCAATTTGGTAACAAACTCTATCTCGAACTCGGCGGGAAACTCTTCGACGACCACCACGCAAGCCGCGTACTCCCCGGTTTCCAACCCGACAGCAAGCTCCGCATGTTGAGCCAGCTCAAAGACCACGCCGAAATCGTTATCGTTATCAGCGCACTCGACATTGAGAAAAACAAAGTACGCCAAGACCTCGGCATAACCTACGACATGGACGTGCTACGCCTCCGCGAAGAATTTATGAAACGTGGTTTCCTTGTCAGCTCGGTTGTCATCACCCACTACAACGGACAAATCAGTGCCGATGCCTATCGTCAGCGTCTCGAGCGCATGGACATCACCACCTATTACCACTACACTATCGAGGGCTACCCAACTAACGTAAACCTCATTGCCTCAGACAAAGGGTTCGGACACAACGACTATATCGAGACAACACGTCCGTTGGTAATCGTCACAGCCCCAGGTCCCGGTAGCGGAAAAATGGCGGTATGTCTCAGTCAGCTATATAACGAACACAAACGCGGAATCGAAGCCGGATATGCCAAATTTGAGACATTCCCCGTTTGGAGTTTACCACTCAAACACCCTGTCAACATCGCCTACGAAGCAGCCACTGCCGACCTCAACGACGTCAACATGATTGACCCCTTCCACCTTGAGGCATACGGAAAAACAGCAATCAACTACAACCGCGACATCGAAATTTTCCCGGTTCTCAACGCCCTGTTTGAAGGCATCTATGGCACAAATCCCTATAAATCGCCCACCGACATGGGGGTCAATATGGTCGGTTTCTGCATCAACGATGACGAAGTATGTTGCGACGCCTCTAAAAACGAAATCATCCGACGATATTACACTGCCCTCAATGCACTTGCTCAGGGCGAAGGCAACGATAGCGAGGTCAACAAAATTTCACTTCTCTTCAAACAAGCTCACATCGACCCGAGCTACCGCCGAACAATCCCTGCCGCACAAGAACGTGCCAAAGAATCAGGAAAAAACGCATCGGCAATCGAGCTTGCCGACGGCACAATCATAACCGCCGAATCGGGTGAACTCCTCGGACCGAGCGCCGCTCTTATTCTCAATGCAACCAAATATCTCGCCGGTATCGACCACAGCATTAAGCTGATACCCCAGGCAATGATTGAGCCGATCCAGCACACCAAAACAAATTACCTCAGCAGTCACAACCCCCGACTCCACACCGACGAAGTCATTGTAGCCCTCTCGGTATTAAGCACCCACGATGAAAACTGCCGTCGTGCCCTCGAAAAACTCCCCGAACTCAACGGCTGTCAAATGCACTCAACAGTCATGCTTGGCGAAGTTGACCGCAAAATATTCAAAAAACTCGGTGTCGGCTTAACCTGTGACCCCAAAAGCAAAAAAGCAACCCGATAATAGGATTGCCTTTAGACAAAGTTTCGGGATTTATCTCGTTAAATCCTGATTAATCTCAATCAAAAAAATTTCTTACAGCGTCAGTTTAAAAGTTGAAACCAACTTTCTGACGCTTTCATTTTCTTCAATCAGTTTATCGAGAACTTCTTTCTCGTTCCAGGTGCGAGGCGAGCCAACACCCTGATTTTCTTCAACCGACATAGTCCAGAAATCGTTTTTGAGACAATCACGCATAAACACCTCGATTGTCAGCTTCATTGACATCATCATATCGGTTTGAACACGGTTTTCAACCGTAATTTTAAAGCTGTCACCCTCAACCTGAACAGGCTCTGAGGCCCTCATCGTATTGATCAAAATGTGTTCGGATGGACGCGCGTTCATAAACTTGTACCATGCATCCTTGACATCATCAATCGAATAAACCCCACGGCGCATTTCTGACGCTGTAGCCTCAGCCACAACATTTTGCATCTCCTCCTCCGGTTTACGATTCAAATCGCTCAACGAGGGTCCGCGATTTATGCGCGACCCTGCTCGCTGACCTTGCGGTCGTGTCGGTGGAGGTGGAGTAGGCTGCGGATGTCTAACCTGTGGTGACACCGGCAATGGTGCAGTCGATGGCGTAACAGGTTGTTGGACTGGCTGAGTCGCTGACTGAGTCTGTCCGATATTTTCCGAGGGTGCGGCTACCCTCTTTAATTGCCCCTCCCCGCCGCTAATAGAGTTTTGGGAGGGGCTTAGCAGTTGGCACAGTTTAATGAGCAAAAGCTCAACAAAAAAGGTCTTGTTTGACGACTGACGGTAGTTCAAATCAGCCTCGTTACAAAGACTCATCGCCTGATAATAAAAATCAGGCTTCAGACGACGTGATTGCTCTTTCATTGAGTTTTTGGTCGCATCATCAACCTCAAGCATCGAGATTGTCGAGTCGTTGATTGCAAGCATCAGGTCTCTCAGATATGACCCGATACCGTTTATGAAAAATTGCGAGTCAAATCCTCGGTCCCTGACCTCTTTATAGATATTCAAAGCAGCCGGAACATCCTCTTTTTCAAACGCCTCAAAAAGTCGATGATAATATGTTGCATCAAGCACATTCAGGCTCTCGATTGCGTTCTGATAGGTAATATTTCCACGCGACGATGCGGCAACCTGGTCAAAGATTGACAACGCATCGCGCATCGCTCCGTCAGCTTTTGACGCAATAACTGCCAATGCCGAACGTTCGGCAGTATAACCTTCTTGCTCAGCTACATAACTGAGATGATCAACCATATCATTGATTGTGATGCGATTGAAATCATAGATTTGGCATCGTGACAGGATGGTTGGCAAAATCTTATGCTTTTCGGTTGTCGCCAAGATAAAGATAACATAGCTCGGCGGCTCTTCAAGAGTCTTCAAAAACGCATTGAACGCCGATGATGAAAGCATGTGAACCTCGTCGATGATGAACACACGATATTTTCCATCGGTCGGCAGTACCTGTACCTGGTCGATGAGCGCACGAATATCTTCAACACCATTATTTGATGCAGCGTCAAGCTCAACGATATTCAGCGAACGGTTTTCGTTGAACGAGCGGCAAGAGTCACACTCGTTACACGGGTTACCGTCGGCTATTGGATTGGTACAGTTGATAGTCTTGGCAAAAATTCGGGCACAACTCGTTTTACCAACACCTCGCGACCCGCAAAACAGGTAAGCATGAGCCAGACGGTTAGTCGCAATCGAGTTGCGCAAAGTTGCCGTCAGAGCCTTCTGCCCGACCACCGACGAGAACGTTGATGGTCGATATTTGCGGGCTGATACCTGATAATTTTCCATTTATTTTGTTTTACCTTTCTTTTTTAATATTGAAAACCTTTACCGTAAGGGTCGATGCCAAAACGACGACGGATATATTCCGCTACAACATGTACCGCATCCTCGGCAGGAAGGCGTGACGAGTCAAAGCACAAATCATAGCTTGACGAATCGCCCCAACGCTTGTCGGTATAGAAGTTGTAGAAGTTTGAACGCAACTTGTTGATCTTACGAAGCTTTGTACGGGCTGCCATTTCATCGCGACAATCGCCACGTTTCATTATACGTTTAACACACTCTTCTTCAGGAGCCGAAACAAAAAGATGGACAGCCCGAGGATGATCACGCAAAACATAATCAGCAGTTCTGCCAACGATCACACAAGAGCCTTGAGATGCAATCTGACGCATTACATCGCTTTGGGTGTTATAAATGGAATCATCGCTGATTGAGCTTGACTCTCCATACATAACCCCGGGATTCATACCCATATTGAACGGAAAGACACCGCTCAAAAACGATGGAGCCTTTTCATCGCTATTCTCAAAAAATTCTGTAGCCAATCCGGCTTGACGAGCTGCCTCAACAAGCAATTCTTTATCGTAATATGCAATACCAAAAGCCTTGGCAAGTGCCTTACCAAGCTCGCGACCGCCACTTCCAAACTGGCGTCCGACCGTGATTGCAAAACTATCGTTTCCAGGTAATAGGTTATCCATTTTTTCTCCTTATTATTTATTTTTCTTTTGGCTGGCAAGTTTGCCTAGAAAATAGGTCATCGAAGCCGTTCCGTCCATTGTCGGCTCGTTTGATGAATAATCATGGTAGTCGTCATGATAAACTACAATCGAGTTTTGATAGGGTGCAAACAAATCTTCGCGTTCAAGATGAACACCTCTGAGCGAGTTGAAAATATTGGCATATACCGGTCCGTCAACCAATCCACCCTTCAAGTCAGTTTGAATTTGTTTATGGAGCGGTGAATGGGGATCTTCGGGGAAACCGCCCGATTCGGGCATACCGATAATCATTGACTGACCCCACGGGTTCAATCCAAAAAGCCAATCACGAGCGGCTGTTTCGAGGTCGATATACGAGTGATCGCCGGTCAGTTCGCGGTAGAGCATCGCCTGAGTTACAAGAGCAACTGTCAGGTTGTTAGAGCACCAGATAAACGGAACACCAGCCATAAACACGTTATTCTGACCACGCTCTTTCACACGGTCAAGACCGCTTTTAAGGTTACGGATGAACTCATCACTGACTTTCTTTTCGCTGTCCTGAGCCAAAAGCACATGACCGATATTGATAAACGGATACCACTGATAGTGATGAGCTGAATCAGCACCCATCCAGGGAGTTACAGGCTCCATACGTCCATAGTCGATTGCATCCTGACGGAACTTCTTGTCGCCGGTTGCATGATAACGTTTAACAGCAGCCAACTCCATGTCATCAACCCAATTATCTTCTTCATAATAGTATGGCGAGATACACGGAGCGGTTTGACACGCACCGGGATTAGCTTTTGCAACTTCATAGGCTACACCTGCGCGACGTTCGAGTTCATCGGCAAAAGCAGGGTCGATTGAACGGAAAACCTCAGCTCCGGTTGAGAACGATGAACTGAATTTGCCAACAGACGAAGCTAACCCCTTGCTGTCATTCTTGTTACCTTGAAGGCCGTAAGGCTCGCCCGAACACGGATAAACAGGGCGATCCATACCCGGTCCCCATCCATAATCAACGTTATCCTGAGCCGGATGTCCGCCGAAACGGTGGTCGCGGTCATCAGCTATCTGATTTAGATACAGCGTGTCAGACGGATTCATTTTAATCATCCATTCGAGACCCCAACGAGCCTCATCAAGAATGTCGGGCACACCGTTTTTACCGGGGAGTCCTGCCGCATCATAACTGTCAGCCCAGATGCCGGGATTCTGTTGATAAGCAAACAACATCTGAAAAACAGCATTAGCCGATGTTGTCAAATATTGAAGATAGTCCGAAGCATCGTGCCATCCACCGGTAACATCAATATGTTTTCCGTCATCTTTGCCACTCAAAACCAAGCGTCCATCGTGAGTGTGACACTTCTCACCCAAAACCGGATTAAATCCGCAACGCTGTTGGCGCATGTAGAACAGCGGCACCTCGTTGGCGCCAGCATATACATCATCGCCGATACCAAATTCGGGCGACACAACACCACCACCCTTGACAACATAGCGTCCGGGAGTTTTAAGCGACGAGAAATCAACGGTATAGCATGCGCCCATCGGCTCCCAAGCAGCACCTGCCAAAACTTTGTCGGGCGCAATTTTCTTCCCTGTTTTGACATCAACAATCGCGATGTCCTTTAAATTGGGAGAAGTTCCTTGTGGAACCATCACGACTGCCTTTTTGAGGTCGTCAGTCAAATAACCCATGCGGTTAACACGAATAGCGGTGTCGGCATGCGATACAAGCGACCCGGCAAACAGCAAGGCGGCAATAGCCGATGCGGTAAACTTTTTCATCTATGTATTATGGTATTATTTATTATATTCGGGATCATAAAGCGTGTTCAACAAGTGAGCCAATCTGAGTCCGCCCACCAAGAACTGCTGTTCTATAAACGGGGTCCAATATGCAACGTCGTTATAAGACACCTGAGCACCCGCAGGGAAATAATCATACACTGCATCAGCAATCGATATTGTCTCCTTAGCCCAATCGTCAATCGAACCGGCAACTAAAGCCTTAGCTTCGTCGAGCGACACTCGGTCGATCTGTTCAGCCCATTCGGTATAACCCCATTTATGAGCTGATTCAGGAAGAGCCGAATCCCAGATTGAATGTAAATTCTGGTCACGTCCAAAATACTTCACGGTGATACGGTTTCCACCCAAGTCGGTAGCGTGGCCCATGTGGAGGGGCATGTGAAGGTCACCGGTAACGTGTACCAAAATCTTCATTGCCAACTGTTTTTCATCAAACGGCTGGTCGGGATTTGAGAGTACTTCAAGCATGTGCTTGATAGCTACAACGGCATCACCGGCAGGGTTAGCCTGAGCTTCTTCATAACGCTCGCCTTTATCGACATTCTTATAATGCCAGGTTTTTGTGTAGGCATATGCCGGGGTATGACTTGCATTGTCAAGCCAGTTTGCCCAATAAACCATTGATCGACCCTCAAGAATCGAGTCAACAGCCGCGCGAGTTGTCGGAGTCAGATGCTTTTCAGCGATATAAGCAGTTGTATCATGTCCTTTTTGTCCCCATCCAAAAGCAGAGAGCGACATTACTAAAAGAGCCGAAGCCAAAAGATTACGTTTCATGATTGATTTATCTGTTTAGTTAAATTTATTCCTTTTGGCAAAGTTAATAAATTTCCTCAAGCTTCACAAACAAAAAAGCTACACATTATTATAATAAATACACATATCCATAAAAAAGAAGCCCGACAGGTGCCGGGCTTCTTTTCAAATATTAGTAAAGTGTGTTTTATTTTTTCACAGGGCAACCTTCACATTTTGCAGAAATTTCAGTGAAGAAATCGTTGCCTTTGTTGTCAACAAGGATGAAGGCGGGGAAGTTCTCAACTTCAATTTTCCAGATAGCCTCCATTCCGAGTTCGGGATATTCGAGCAATTCTACTTTCTTAATTGAATTTTTAGCTAAAACAGCTGCTGGACCACCGATTGAACCAAGGTAGAAACCACCGTGTTTCTGACATGCATCGGTTACTTGTTTACTGCGGTTACCCTTTGCAATCATAATCATTGACCCGCCGGCTGCCTGGAACTGGTCAACGTATGAGTCCATACGACCTGCGGTTGTAGGTCCGAATGAACCTGAAGGCATACCTTCGGGAGTTTTAGCAGGGCCTGCATAGTAAATCGGGTGATTCTTCAAATATTCGGGCATTGGTTCGCCTTTGTCGAGACGCTCTTTGATTTTTGCGTGAGCGATGTCACGACCAACGATGATTGTACCATTGAGCGATAGGCGGGTTGATACGGGATATTTTGAGAGTTCGGCAAGAACATCAGCCATCGGACGGTTCAAGTCGATGCGTACAACTTCGCCCTCGCCAGCATTGCGCATTTCTTCAGGAATGAGTTCGCCGGGATTGCTGTCGAGTTTTTCAATCCAAAGACCTTCACGGTTGATTTTTGCTTTAACGTTGCGGTCAGCCGAGCAGCTAACACCCATACCGATAGGACATGATGCACCGTGACGGGGAAGACGGATAACCCGGATGTCGTGAGCATAATACTTACCGCCGAACTGTGCACCGAGACCGATTTTGCGAGATGCTTCGAGAAGTTCTTTTTCGAGTTCGATGTCGCGGAATGCGTGACCATATTCGTTACCTTTGGTCGGAAGCTCGTCATAATATTTTATTGACGCTTTCTTAACGGTAGCAAGGTTCATTTCAGCTGATGTACCGCCGATTACAAATGCAATATGGTAAGGAGGACAAGCCGCAGTACCGAGAGTCTTCATTTTCTCAACGAGGAACGGTACGAGAGTCTTGGGGTTGATTGTAGCCTTGGTTTCCTGATAGAGGTAAGTTTTATTGGCTGAGCCACCGCCCTTTGCAACAAACACAAATTTATATTCGTCACCGTCAACTGCATAAAGATCTATTTGAGCGGGAAGGTTGCAACCGGTGTTAACCTCGTCATACATATTGAGAGGTGCATTCTGAGAATATCGAAGGTTATCCTGGGTATATGTATCATAAACACCGTGACTAAGCTGTTCTTCGTCACCACCGCCGGTCATTACATACTGTCCTTTTTTACCGATAACGATAGCTGTACCGGTATCCTGGCAGAACGGGAGCTGACCTTTAGCAGCTACCTCGGCATTGCGGAGCATTGTGAGTGCAACATATTTGTCATTTTGGCTTGCTTCGGGGTCTTTAAGAATCTTAGCAACCATTTCGTTATGTTCGCGACGGAGCATGAAAGCGTTGTCGTGAGTTGCCTGACGGGCAAGAACTCGAAGAGCTTCGGGGTCAACAACGAGCATCTCTTTGTCGCCAAATTTTTCTACTTTGACATAGTCTGATGTCAGATGATAGTACTCGGTTTTTTCTTTGCCGAGCGGAAACATTTCCTGATAGTGGAACGGTTTTGTTGCCATTGGTTTATAAGTTGTTAATAAATTATATTAGTTTGAAATTTACGGCTTGGGATAGGCGATGCGAACATGATAGATTGTACGCAATCGGTTGATGAACGACTCCTTGATTTTTTTAATGTCACGGAACGAAATCGGCGACTCACTATGAAGTCCGGCAGCAACCTGACCGTCGATTATTCGGTTGACAAGTTCAGTGATTGATTCGACAGTATATTCTTTTAACGAACGAGAGGCTGCCTCGACCGAATCTGCCATCATCAGCAATGACGCTTCAATGGTTTGAGGGTTTGGACCGGGGTAGGTAAACGGTGCCGGGTCTAAAGTGGCATTTTCATCTTTTTCCTTAACCTCTTTTTCTGCCATCGAATAGAAATATCCGGTCACACCTTGTCCGTGATGTTGCAAAATCATATCTTGCAATACACCTGGAAGTCGCTCCTTTTCTGCAAGTTTTTTACCTTCGGTAACATGGCTGATAATTATTCGGGCGCTCTGTTCGGGCTGAAGTGCATTATGGGGATTAACGCCATGTTGATTTTCGGTGAAGAATGCCGGATTTGATACCTTACCAATGTCGTGATAAAGTGCACCGGCCCTGACAATCAACGGATTGGCATTGATTTTCTGAGCAGCGTCACCAACAAGATTGCTCACCGACATTGAGTGCTGGAATGTGCCGGGACATTGTTCTGACAACTTGCGCAACAGTGGATTGTTGATGTCGCAAAGCTCAACGAGAGTCACCAATGATGTAAGGCCAAACACCTTTTCTACGACAAAAATTAGAATGTAGGCAAACGATATCAACACCGAGTTTATGGCAAAGTAACCGATAATGCGTCCGGAGTTTGCCGACAACGTTGCAGTGTGCATCAGTTCGACAGCAACAAAGCCAATGACGTATGCCATGAAAACGACAGCTGCGGTTCTCAGCAACTGGCTTCGCTTGGTCAATTCACGCAACGTGAAGATAGACACCATACCCGTCATCGTCTGCAAAAAGATAAACTCAAGGGTTGACGAAACGAAAGTTGCACACAGAAGCACTTCAATGACATGGCAATAGAAACCTGTACGGGCATCGTATAACACCACAATAACCACCGGCAAAATTGCAAAAGGCACAAGCCAAATCCCATTGCTGAGGTGTGGCGCTACAATTGCCGCAATGATATAAATTGTTACCAGTAAAGCTATTATCGCAGTCAATGCTTTGACATTACTCCATATCTTTTTTCTAAAAAGAAACATATAGCAATATAGACCGCTAAAAAGCAGAACGGCAAAAAGTATTTGACCGAGTGTGATGAAAAAATCAGCGCGGTTGGTCGAAAAATCGCGTGTTTTCATCATCTCCTCATAGGTGTTCAAAATTTCATAGAGTTGTGGGGTCACACGGTCGCCACGGTCTATGATGCGCTCCCCTTTTTGAATGACATCGATTGCCGCATTGAGGGGTTGGATACGCTCTTCAAAGAGATTGCGGGTGGCTACGGTATCAAGAGTGATATTGGGCGTCAACATCGCTGCAAGACGCATATTGTTAATTGATTTTCTCAAGTCCGAATCTTCAAACGTACTGTCAATCACCGCATAAGCCTTGCGTTGCGTTCTGAATTTTTTTGTACCTGCCTTGACGAGCTGATTGCCGTCAACAAATCGAACCTCAGTTCGTTTGTTTTTCTTTAGTTCCTCAGACGTTTCGGGCGAAATGATACCATCTCGATATAGCCGCATTAAGGTGTTACGCAGTTCTGTGCGCTGTTCCGACGGTATGTCTTGATTTTTAGAGATAGCGTCAAAGAGCGGTTTGGCAACATCGTCGTCACGTTTGAACACGGGCAAAAATGTTGATTCAAGCGAATCTCTCAGCTCGCGAGCCGAAATTGAGTCACGATAGACTGGAACATCAAACGGTGCGGTCAGCAATGAGTAACCCCACGGACGATTGATTTCATAGCGATATAATTTTTGGTCGCGCCGGGGCATGAGCAATATCACCATTACAACGGCAGCCAAAAACAAAGCTGTTCTGATTATGACGGGACGGTTTTTCATCTTGGTTTATCAGTTTATACGGGCTGCTCGTTGCACACCCTCGATTTTTTTTATTTTGTCACACAGGTCAGTAACTATACTATTATTCTCCACTCTCACCCACAGATCACAGTGAAAAACTTCTTTTTCAGCTTCAATGTCCAACTTACGGATATCAATAGCCAACTGGCTCGAGATCATCGCAATCAACTCCTGAAGTATGCCAAATCGATCAATGCCCTCAATATGAATATGGGCGGTGAATTTGATTGAACGTACATCCCAACGGGTTGTCACGATTCGTGGTCCGTGAGTCGATTTCAAGGCAATTGCTCTCGGGCAATCAATTGCATGAATCTCAACTTCATTGTTTGGGGTCACAAAACCGAGCACTTCATCGCCCGGAATCGGGTTACAACATCCGCCAAGTTTGAAGTTGGGGTGTCCATGCTCGTCTATACGTAGAATATAAGTCTCTTTGGTATTGACACCTTCTCTCTTCGGAGCAGATTCGGGAGTCGTTTCTTCTTTTTTTCCTCGTCGCCAAATCCAACGGGTCAATATCGAGTCACTCTGCTTTTTCAACATTCGGGCAACGTAGTCGCCAAGCTGAATTTCTCCGTTTCCGAGCATATAGAAAAACTCGTCACGGGTGTTGACATGATAAGTTCCCAGAAGCTTTGTGAAACTCTCATTTGTCTCGGTTATCGAGTTATCACTGAGAAATTTCTGATATATCTCCCGACCGCGCACGATGATAGGCTTCTGTATCTTTCTAAGTTCCTGCCTTAAAGCCGTTTTAGCTTTAGCCGTCACCAAAAAATCCATCCATTCAGGCTTGGGAGTCTGCGACTGCGATGTCAGGATTTCTACCTGGTCTCCCGAACTCAACCTATGGCTGAGCGGCACCAGTTTATGATTGACTTTCCCGGCAATACACTTGCTGCCGAGCTGTGAGTGAAGTTCAAATGCGACGTCAAGCACAGTTGCACCGGCAGGGAGTGTAAGTAACTCTCCTTTAGGGGTAAACACTACAATTTCGGTCGCAAACAGATTCAGCTTAACGGTATCGAGGAAGTCCATCGCATTCGGGTCGGGATGATCGAGTATCTCCTTGATTGTCTGCAGCCAGGCATGAAGTTCACTCTCCTCGTCCGAGTCTCCGATTTTATATTTCCAGTGCGCCGCAAATCCTTTCTCGGCAATCTCATCCATTCTTCGTGAACGAATCTGTATCTCAATCCAATTACCGTCATTACCCATAACCGTCAGGTGCAAAGCCTGATAACCATTAGCCTTTGGCGAACTCAACCAGTCACGTGTACGCTCGGGATGAATTTTGTAAAGATCGGTAATTGCGCTGTAAATCTGCCAGCAAATTTGTTTCTCCTTTGACGGGTCGTCACAGTCAAAGATGATGCGCATCGCATACAAGTCATACACCTCTTCAAACGGTATATGCTTGGTTTCCATCTTGTTCCAGATAGAGTAAACACTCTTCACTCTCGCTTTTGCCTCGAATTGCAATCCCATTTCCCGAAGCTTCTCGATGATCGGTTTCGCAAAATCGGTATAGACAGCCGTTCGACGGGCTTCGGTCTGCGCAATCTGCTCACTGATACGCTTATAAGCCTCGGGATGCTCATATTTAAAACTCAAATCTTCGAGCTCGGTTTTGATCGCAAAAAGTCCGAGACGATGGGCAAGCGGAGCATAGATATAAAGCGTTTCACCGGCAATTTTATATTGTTTTGCCGGAGCCATTGACCCGAGCGTTCTCATGTTGTGCAGACGGTCAGCCATCTTTATCAGCACCACCCTGATATCTTCTGACATGGTCAACAACAGCTTTCTGAAGTTCTCAGCCTGAGCCGATGCCTGATCGCCGAATATACCACCCGAAATTTTGGTGAGCCCCGACACTAATTGTGCGATTTTCGGTCCGAAATGGACTTCAATATCTTCGACTGTGTATTCTGTATCTTCAACAACATCGTGCAATAGAGCTGCACATATAGAGGTCGAGCCAAGTCCAATCTCCTGACTGGCTATCTTGGCAACCGCAATAGGGTGCAGAATATACGGTTCACCGCTACGGCGGCGAATACCCTTATGTGCCTCTTTTGCAAACTTATAGGCTCGCTCGATTATCTCTACTTTTTTGCGGTGGTTGCTATTGAGATAACCGTCGAGCACTTCTTGAAATGCTGCTTCAATTAGCTGTTCTTCCTCTTCGGGAGTCTTGTTGTATTCTTCCATCGAGATTTCTTTTTGACACGTCTGTAGAGCAAATTTATAAATTAAATTTCAATAAGTAATACA
>JAIDRE010000148.1 GCA_029061925.1 Muribaculaceae bacterium
GTGCGGAAATTGTGCGGAAATTTTATTTATTACAATAATCTATTGATAATTAACATGATAAGTAATGAGAGTGAAAGACTTTTATTGTAGATTAAAATAAATATTTTTACTTGTCTCTCGCAATAACGAAGTCGAAGATGTCGCGGAGGGCGTCGAGGGTTTCTGAGGGCGGGAATGATGCCAAAGGGGCGAGGGCTTTTTCGCGAAGGTTTTCCATGACTGAGTAGGCGTAGTCGATACCGCCGTTGTTGCGTGCATAGGCGATTAGGCGATTGATTTCGTCGGTAGTTAGATTGTCTTTCATGGCAAGCTCGTTCATCTCCTCATGGTCGGGAGCTGACGGGTCAAGCAGAACATGGAGTAGCGGGAGTGTGATTTTTCCTTCACGAAGGTCATTGCCGGTTGGCTTGCCGATGTTTTTTTCGTCGTCAAAGTAGTCGAATATGTCATCACGAATCTGGAAACATAGCCCGAGTTGATTGGCATAGATTCTCATCGCTTCGATAAGGTTTTCAGGGGCGTTGACAGCGTATGCTCCAACTTCGATACAGGCTACAAACAGTGAGGCGGTTTTGCGATAGATGGTTTCAAAATAAGCCGCTTCATCAAGATTGTGGTAGCGGGCATTGTATATCTGATCGATTTCGCCGAGCGATAGTAGTTTACCGAGCGATGCGATGGCGCCGATGATGCGCATGTCGTCGGTTAAAAGTGCTTGAGCAAGCGACGATGAAACGAAGAAGTCTCCGACAAGCACGGCGATATGGTTATCCCATAAGCCGTTTATCGTGGGTGAATTTCGGCGTAATTTTGTTTCATCAACAACATCGTCGTGAATCAACGAGGCGTTGTGGAGCAGTTCAACTGCCGATGCCGCTGAGATCACGTTCTCGTCAACCGAACCAAACATCTTTGCGCTAAGGATAACCAGGATTGGTCGTATCTGTTTTCCTTTTGTCTGGAGGTAGTTGTCTATAACTCTATTCATCAGTGGGTTGGATGAATGGAGCGTGTCGGCGATACGGTCGTTGAGACGTTTCAACTCCGGCGCGATTGATGCTTGTATGGACGAGATATTTTTCATCTTCGGTCTTTCAAGCTACAAAATTAACAAATATAAAACAATAACCACTAATTTTTAAGGTTAAATATTCCTTATCTGCCAATTTTAGTGAGCTTCGAGCCAATTTTGACCAACTCCAGACGATACTTCGAGGGGTACAACACCATTGAATGCCTCGCCCATCAACTTGATGACAAGCTGTTGCAGGTCGGCAAGTTCATAAGGAATGACATTGAAGATTAATTCATCGTGAACCTGAATGATCATTTTAGACTTGAAGCCTTGCTCATTCATGGCGTTGTAAATGTTAATCATGGCGCGTTTTATTATGTCGGCGGCACTCCCCTGAAGAGGTGCATTGACTGCATTTCGTTCGGCATAGCCACGAACAACATTATTTCGCGAATTGATATCAGGAAGATAGCGGCGACGTCCCATGACGGTTTCGACATATCCTTTTTGGCGTGCATTTTCAATGGCATCACTGATATATTGTTTGATACCGGGGAATGATGCATAATATCCATCGATGAGCTGTTTAGCCTCAGCACGCGGTATGTTGAGCCGTTCTGACAGACCGAATGCCGAGATGCCATAGACAATACCAAAGTTGGCTGTTTTGGCTTTACGGCGCTGGTCATCGGAGACTTCATCAACAGGAATACCATAAATCTTTGCAGCTGTAGTTGCGTGGAAATCACGACCCGAAAGAAAGGCTGAAATCATATCAGGGTCGTTGCTAAGGTTGGCAAGCAAACGAAGCTCGATTTGGGAGTAATCGGCTGACAAAATGACATTACCCGGGTCGGCGATGAATGCACGGCGAATTTCGCGACCGTCTTCGGTTCGAATAGGAATATTTTGGAGGTTGGGATTGGTCGAAGATATGCGTCCGGTTGCCGTAACTGTTTGATTGAATGTTGTATGTATTTTGCCGGTAGTTTTGTTTACAATTTCAGGGAGCGCATTAATATAGGTAGCCAATAGTTTTTTGAGGGCTCGCGTTTTGAGGATTATGTCAACAATCGGATGGGTGTTTCGGAGCTTTTCGAGAATTTCTTCTGAGGTTGAGTAAGATCCGCTTTTTGTTTTCTTGGCTCCGCCGTCAATCTTTAGAACGTCAAACAATATCGTCCCGACCTGAGCCGGACTTGAAATATTAAAACGTTGTCCGGCAAGCTTGTAGGCTTCATCTTCGAGGTCGTTGAGTCGGGCGGTCAACTGTTCTGAAAGCTGATGCAACTCATTCACGTCTATTCGTGCGCCCTCCCACTCCATTGATGCAAGCACCTTAATGAATGGAAGTTCGATGTCAGTCAGAAGCGATGACAGTTGTTGCTCGTCAATTTTGGTTTTGAGAATAGGTTTGATGAGCAAGTTTGTAGCTGCTCGGCGTCCGATTTCGAGAGCAATCATTTCGGGTGACGCATCGATGGCAGTATAGGGTTTACCCGAATACCACTCCATATCGTTAAAGCCAGGCAGAACGGTCTGAGCAATCTGGCGTAAAGAGTGTCGCATTTCGGGTTGTAGCAGATAGTGAGCAACCGATGTGTCGAAATATCGAGAGTCAAACTTGATATTCTCGCGACGGAGCAGTATCATGTCGCGTTTGATATCGTTGCTGACGATTGTTGTTTTTTCTGACGAGAAGAGCGGTTGTAAGATTTCGCATATCTCAGCTCTTTTTGATTGCTCATCCGGGAGCTGGAAATATGATGCTTTTGAGGCGTCAAAGCAAATAGCCATACCAACAAATTGTGCAGTCATAGCTTGCTCGCCTATGCTATAAATTTCTATAGCGACATCGTTGTGTTTGGCTGCTTCAACCACCAATTTCCCAATTTCATCGGGAGTTTCGACGGCCGTCACTGACAGGTTTTCCAGCGGATTACCTGTGGCTTCAACCGACTCATCTACTACCATATCATCAAAATCAAACAACGAACCGGTCATTGGCTGGTTGATTGTTTCTTTCACAGGCTCTCCCCCGCCAAGACGGGTCAGGAACGTTTTAAATTCGAGTTCGGTAAATAGTTTGCGTAGCTCATTGATATTTTCAGGTTTGCGAATCAGCTCGTCAATTTTGACTTCGACCGGAACGTCGGTTTTGATTGTAGCAAGAAATTTAGAGAACTTAATCTGCTCGGCATTCTCTGTGATTTTTTTACCTAAGGCTCCCTTAATCGTTTCGGATTTTTCGAGCATATTTTCAACCGAACCAAACTCTTTTATCAGTTTGACAGCAGTTTTTTCGCCAACTCCCGGACAGCCTGGAATGTTATCACTTGCGTCTCCTTCAAGAGCCAACAGGTCAATGACTTGTGAGGTTGAATCGATGCCATATTTCTCGCATACTTCTTTTGGACCTCTGATTTCAAAACCTTTACCTCCTAACGAAGGTCGATACATAAAGATATGGTCGGTGACAAGTTGCCCATAGTCTTTGTCGGGTGTCATCATATAGGTTGTAAAACCTTCGGCCTCGGCGCGCTGAGCAAGCGTGCCGATAATGTCGTCGGCTTCATAACGTTCCATCTCGACGATAGGTATGTTATAAGCCTTGATAATCTGTTTGATATATGGAATCGAGAGCGTGATGTCTTCAGGCTGAGCATCGCGTCCGGCTTTATATTCGGGATATTGTTCGTGACGAAATGTGTGTCCGCCTTTGGGGTCAAAACATACGGCAATATGGGTCGGATTCTCTTTTTTGAGAATCTCATCGAGCGTATTGCAGAAGCCGAAAATTGCCGATGTATTGAATCCTTTTGATGTTACGCGTGGAGCGCGGATTAGAGCGTAGTAGGCACGATAGATTAGAGCGTAGGCATCAAGCAGAAAAAGTTTTTTATCTTCCATAGGTTTGACTTTTATTCATACCTCATCGTTGAGGCAGGCGAGATGCGGTTGATGATCATTGCCGGAACCGCAAGCACAATCCAGCCAATAACTACTGCGCCTATGTTCACAATTAACCAATGGGTCAGAGAGAGGTTGACCGGAACAAATGACAGATAGTAGGCTTCGGGATTGAGAGGTATGATGTGAAATGTTTTTTGGATGAACACATATAATAACGCGATGGCGTTACCGATTATCATTCCGGTAAAGACAATGCGCATCGCCATTTGTATGAATATCATTCGTGTCTGATGATTGGTTGCTCCGAGTGCTTTGAGCAGTCCAATCAGATTTACTCGCTCAAGAATGATGATAAATAGTGATGAAACGAGCGTAAACGATGCGATTATCGTCATTAGAATTATTATCACAGCAACATTTGTGTCGAGCAGTTCGAGCCAGCTGAAATATACGGCTCCGGTTTGCTTGACATCTATCACGTTGATAGTCTGGTCAATTATTCGTGAGCGATAGGCGTTATTGAGCTTGAGCTGTATCTTCTCACGGTATTCCGATATTTTTTTGAGTGGCAATCCATTGACTTCTAATGACATCGCCTGACCGGGTTCAACTTCGGTCAGTCGGTCGAGGAACGGTGGCGAAACGTAGCAATATACTTTGTCGCGTTCGAGAAACGATGTGTTGTAAATTGCTGAGACAGTCAGACGTCGTGTTTTTACTCCTGACTTATCAATGAAGTAGGCATATACGCGGTCGCCTGTTTTCAGTTGTAGTGTGTTGGCTGTTGTTTGGGAAATGATAACATTGTTGAGCGCTGTACTGTCGGTAAACACCGGAACTTTAGTCTCGATAATTGCATCGGCAACAAAGTTGTAGGGAATAGTGCTATCGACGATCGACTTAAAAATCATTCCGGCAAAGTCATTGTCGGTTTTCATTACGCCGGTGAGCTGAGCTGACGGCGAAATGTCAGGCACAATCGGTTCGCAAGCCTCGGTTATCAGCTGAGAGATGACATCGATGTTGTTCAGCGGTGTTGCATATCCGGTATATCTGATAGCTTCAACCGTTATTTGAGAGTCAAAACCCTCGACTTTCTTTTCTATTGCATCTTTGAAGCCGAGCACGGTCGCGAGGGTTATAATCATAATGGCTATTGCAATCGAAACTCCTGCAATAGCAATGACAACGCCTGCTGAACGTCCTTTTTTGTTGGCAGGGTTAAGTCTTAGGCGACGTGATATGTATAGTGGAAAATTCATTTGTTGACAAAGGTAATGAATTTTGATACAATATACAACAAAAAAAGCCTCCTGACGAGGAGACTTCTGTTGGTGGGCGTTGACGGATTCGAACCGCCGACCCTCTGCTTGTAAGGCAGATGCTCTGAACCAGCTGAGCTAAACGCCCGTCATTTTATCAAATGCGATGCAAAGGTACGCCTTTTTTTTAAACTACCAAAATTTTTAAGATTTTTTTAAATTCTTATTTGCTTAATGTTGTGACGTGACGACCTGAGAGATCGTAGGTTTGCATGCGGAGGTACCAGCCGAGGGCTTCGTAGTCTTTGCCAAATTCGGCTTGTTTTTCAACGCTGATTGGCTGACCGATTGTCACGCGCATCGGTTTGTTTTTCTTTTTGTAGAGCTCGCGCACGAGGTTGGCGGTGCGTAATGGAACACAGTGGTGACCTAAAAAGTTGAAGAATGCCGAGTTTTTACCGTGGAAGTAAATAGGGATTACGGGTACTTTGGCTTTTTGAATAATCTGAAGCACAACAGGTTGCCAGGGACGGTCAACAATCATGCCGTCTTTGTCGGTCATTCCTATTGCTCCCGCAGGGAAAAATCCGACAGGTTTTCCATTTCTCAACATTGAAAGAGCCTCGCGGACTCCGGCGATTGAAACTTTGCGTTTTTCGGGGTCGTCTGATTGAGATTGGTCAACAGCTATGAAGTTGGGTCGCATTGCCGAAATACGATTTAAAATCATATTTACCATGACTTTGTATTCGGGACGTATGCGCGAAACTATGTAAATCAAAGTGATACCGTCGATGTGTCCAAACGGGTGGTTGCTGACAGTGATGAAAGGACCCTCTTTAAACTGTTCAAGAATCTCCATTCCTTCAACTTCAAGTTTGATGTTGAGGTCGTCAAAAATGAGATGTTCGGTAAACTCGGGACCGGGCGTTTTGCAATAGCTTGAGTGCATGCGGTTCACCTCGTCCATTTTAAAATAATGCATCAGCCATTTAACCAGCCACGGAAATTTTGCAGCCGCCGGTACCAATTCTACAATGTCGGTGTAGTTTATCACATCGGGGCGTACTTCTATGCCTGGATATTGGTCAAAGGTGAAAATTTCTTCACCTTTTTGATTTTTACTGCTGTGCATCATAATTCTTTCAGTTTGATTTTTTTCTTATACCGAGTTTGCTTAACAGTTTTGCAATGTAGGGATCGAGACGAGTTGTGCGGAATACAAAATGTCTTTGTAACAGGAAGTTCCAGCATAGTGAAACGGTCAGTGCTACAAACAATCGTGATGCGAGGAAGATGCTGTCCTCCCCTATTCCGGTGACATTTTCAAACCAGGGCCATCCCTTGACGAGCGAATAAACCGCCTGTGTACCAAAACTGTTGAGCAACAACGAGCCTGCCCATATAAAAATGAATTTTGTAAGGGCTATTCTCCAGTCAACGCCAACGGCGTGGAATGTAAATCGGTAGTTGATTATGCAGTTCAGAATTCCCCCGACAAATGCACCGATGGCGGTTGACAACCATGCGGTCAGGTTAAAAAGGGAGAATACGAGGAACGACGTGATTGTGTCAATCCAGCCACACAGCTGGGATGACATACTTGAGCGCACCAACGTAAAGAAAAAGCCATCATTATGGAGGACTTTATCCTTGAGTTTGCTGAACCCTGTATTCGGCTTCCCGGGATTTTTTACATCCTGAGACTCCGGTTTATTTTCCATCATATTTGTGGGGAGGGTCAATCTTGGCGAGTGCCTTGAGGTCTTTTGCCAACGATCCGATATAGATAAGGAAGAGTGCGGCGGCTACGAGTGCACCGATACCGTCAAATACTGTCCAGGGTTGTCCGAAGACTTCATAAGTGTAATTTTCAAGCGGGCAGTACATACGGATGATAAACACTGCGATGATGATTAGTCGCATTTCGGTCGGACCAAGGCTTGCGTATGTGAGTCGGAATTTACCCATGATGATTGTCGATAGGTAGGTATAAATCGACATACAAAGGTAACCGCCCATAATAAAGAGCGCGATGCTGAGATACATCAACGGAGCCAATCCCAGACCGATGCAGAACAAGCAGGTAGTCAACGCATCGAGTGAGTGGTCAATGAAAAATCCGTATTTCGGACGTTGAGTTTCGCGGACACGAGCAAGTGTTCCGTCAAGACTGTCGCCATACCAGTTGAGTACAAGGCAAAAAGATGATGCCCAAAGGTAATAGACATTGTATTGTGCCATCCAACAGAATATGGCATAAAATACAGCGGCGACAACGCCGAAATAGGTCAGGATGTCAGAGGTCATCCATTTAGGTTGACGTTGTGCAAGCCATACTAAGGCCTTCTTTTCGAGTCGATTGAGTATCGAGGTTTGTATGCGCTCGGCATTTTCAGTTCCCATAAATTGATTTATTTGTGGTATATCATCCGGAAGCTATCGCAGTCCGGTTAAATAGTTAAAAACTTGTGCAAAGTTAATACTAATATTTGAAATTCCACAACTTATAGTCCCTTAAAATGACATTTTACCCGATTCAAAGCTGTTTTTATGGCTATTATCAGTCGAAAGGAGATTCGCAGGAGCTGATGAAGACTCTTTTTTATTATTCGAATTTTTTATTTGAGAATGGTTTGAAGGAGTCTGCGATTCGTTCTTTAATGAAGTCAAGGAAGCTTGCAATAAAGTTTAACGATAATTATTGGAGAGCAAAAACGGCAGAATTAATGGGTGAAATTTTATGCAGTAATCATAATAATAATGAAGCAATTAAGTTTAATACAGAGGCGGCAAAGTATTATTCTGAAGCAGGCAGAGAGATTAATGCAAGATATTCATATCTTGATTTATCAATCAATTATGGAAATACATTTGATTACGAGAGATGTTTTGAATTGATTGATAGTATAAAAAGCATTGCAGAAGTTGAAAATGACTCATCGCTTTTGGGTTATTGTTTCTATATAAAATATAGATTTAAATTTAAAAATAAAGAGTATGAGAATTCAAGGACTAATTTAGATAAGTATTTTGCGATGAGTAATTATATAAAGGCAACTGCAGGAGACTCGGCATATAAAAGCTGGCTTTGTGTTTTAAATAATGATTATGATAGTGCAAAAATTATATTAACTAAATTAATCCCTGAAAAGTATGATAATGTCACGAAGGCGATAATTTATTTTGCAAATAAAGATTTAAATGAGAGATTGGGGAACTTTCAAAATGCATTAAGATTTTCTGACAGTATTATGACATGTAGTGACAAAGATACACGTGTTGCATCTTCCCAGATTCTTGTTGCTACTCAGCGCGATTTACTTGATTAAGACTTGAAATATGCTGAAATTAAGAATAAGGAGCAACGAAGTTTGTTATTATTTGTTGTTGCAATAGCTCTCTTAGTTGTGGCGTTTACTGTTCTGTTTTATCAATATCGTCTTAAAGTCAGACATCTGGAAAATGAAAGAAAGGTTAATGATATAATGATAGTATTCAATAATTTAATTAATAGAAATATGTTCAATAAGATTGAAGAAGAACTTCAAAAAATCAAGGAACAATTGAATAATAGCCGTATTGTTGAATCAATTGATAAATATTTAGATGGATTGGCATCTAAGTTTATAGAGCAATGTAATTTTTTGAATGATATTGAGCAGAGGTTTGCATTATTGATTTTTGCCGGATTTTCTCCACGTGCAATATGTCTTTTTATGGGTTTCAAGAAAAGAATTTCTATGCAAAGAAAAAGGTTGTTATAAAGAAGATCGCTGATAGCAATATGATAAATCGTGATTTATTTCTGCGGTTATTAGAATAAATTTTTATTACATATTAATTTCTACAATTAGTTTTCCTTTATCTGCATAAATTTTACCAACATTATATGTCATATTTGTCATATATTCTTCAACTATTTACTTATTATCTTCGATATATTTTAAATATACATTTTCCCTATATCGGTTATAAAGTTTAATTTCAGTTGGATATTTTTTCATTGTTTAATAAATTTGGAATTATTAATTATAATAGAAATAATATTTTTGTCGGCATATTCAATAGTACCAAACATATCGATACTGTCAGAATTATCAGAAACAGTAAGAATAATTTCAGAATGTTTATCATCAATATATTTCCAATTTCCGGAAGTATTGACAGAAACTGTTTCGTTATTAATAATAATAGTTTGTGAATAAGAGTATGAACCGGAACTATAAAAAGATATAGATGTATTAGAAGAATATTCAGTATTTTTAATATCAGATTTAAAAGTGCCTGATAGATTTACAAGTTTTGTTTCTTCTTTAATAATATCATTGATAATATCATCATTTTTTTGACAAGAAGAAAGAGAGATAACCGTGAAGATAGTAATAATAAGTATATTGATATATTTTTTCATAATTGTAAATATTTAAAATTATTTAATAACAATTTGTTTATTCGCTTTACCATTTTTAATAATGTACATATC
>JAIDRE010000149.1 GCA_029061925.1 Muribaculaceae bacterium
AATTTGTTATTTTTACCACACTCGGTGCTTTAACCTGGAACATTATCCTCGGTCTTTTAGGCTATTGGCTTGCCAAAACTGTTGCACTTGCCGACCTATTTGACAAAGTTGAACAATACAATTCATATCTCACAATTGCCGGATATTCGCTCTTGGCATTATGTGTTGTTTTCATTGCTTACAAAGCATTCTCTCGTAAACCTGAACAAAATAAAAATTAAAATACGATGTTAATTGCCCCTTCAATACTTTCAGCCGATTTTGCCAACCTGGCTAAGGATGTCGAAATGGTAAATCAAAGTGAAGCCGACTGGTTTCATATCGACGTTATGGACGGCGTATTTGTCCCTAATATTTCATTTGGATTTCCTGTAATTAAAGCCATTCAGAAATATGCCCGAAAACCGCTTGACGTCCATTTGATGATTGTTGACCCCGACCGTTATATTGGAGCCGTTCGCGATTGTGGAGCCGAAATAATGAACATCCATCAAGAAGCGTCAACCCACCTTCATCGCTCGTTACAAGCCATTAAGGCAGCCGGGATGAAAGCTGGTGTCACACTGAATCCTGCGACACCATTAGTAATGATTGAAGAAGTAATTGAAGATGCCGATGTCATCATGCTAATGGGTGTCAATCCCGGGTTTGGTGGTCAATCATTTATCAATGCAACAGTCGATAAAATGAGACGATTACGCGAAATGGTTGATAAACTTGATAATCCCCCGTTGCTCGAAATTGACGGCGGAGTAAACGCTACCACTGCCCCGCTGCTTCGTGATGCAGGTGCCGATGTCCTGGTTGCCGGAAGCTATGTATTCTCATCTCCCGACCCGACCGACACAATCAAAAAACTTAAACAACTTTAAAAGCTTTACGCTGACCCAATGACTGAAGTCAATACAACAATCTGTGCTATATCTACCCCGCCGGGAGTCGGTGGAATTGCTACTGCACGAGTCTCAGGACCCGACGCAATAAACATCGTATCAAAGATTTGGAAGGGAGCCGATCTCGCTAAGGCAGCAACTCATACCGCTCATCTCGGAACAATTCTCGACTCTCAGGCTGAACCGCTCGATCAAGGTGTCGCAACCATCTATCGTGCCCCAAAATCGTTCACAGGTGAAGACACAATCGAAATCACAGTCCATGGGTCACGCTACATTCAACGCGAGCTTATCACCTCGCTCATTAACGCCGGTGCAAAAATTGCACAACCGGGAGAATTTACACGACGGGCATTCCTCTCAAACAAAATCAATCTTGTTGAAGCAGAGGCTATTGCCGATATAATTGCGTCGTCATCGCGTGCCGCTAATCAAATTGCCGTTACACAACTCCGTAACGGATTTTCTCGCAAATTAACCGAACTCCGCGAACAACTTTTACAGTTGGCATCGCTGATTGAACTCGAACTTGATTTTTCAGAAGAAGACGTTACTTTTGCATCACGCAAACAACTCATCGACACCGCTCAAGCCATTGACAATGAAGTAAATCGACTTAAAAACTCTTTCAAGACCGGAGCAGCCATCAAAGACGGTATCCCCGTGGCTATCGCCGGTAAAACCAATGCCGGAAAATCCTCACTGCTCAACTCAATTCTTGAAGACGAGAGAGCCATTGTCAGCGACATTCATGGCACCACCCGCGACATTGTCGAGGAGAACATTGAAATCGGAGACTATCTATTCCGATTAATGGACACCGCCGGCATCCGTTCAACCGAAGACACAATCGAGCAAATCGGCATACAGCGATCAATTGAGACAATCCGCAAAGCGCGCCTCATTCTTGCCGTAATCAACTCTACCGAACCGATTGACAAAAAATTCATTAATACCCTCATCGAAAACGCTGAGCAAAATATAAACACCCCCTCAATAATTTTCATTCTCAACAAAAGAGACATTTCAACCACCTCAGAATCAGATCTTAAATCAGCTATTGACGCACTACTCCCCTCCACTATCGACCATCACTACGTCAGCCTTTCAGCCAAAAATCGTGACAACATACAAGGACTTCTCCAAACAATGACCCAAATCATTGACAATGAAGTGAATCCCGATCAATCACAAGAAAACATCCTCATCACCAACGCCCGTCACCTCCAAATCCTGACCGAAGCCGCCCAATCCACCGGACGCCTCCTCCAATCCCTCACCTCCAACAT
>JAIDRE010000015.1 GCA_029061925.1 Muribaculaceae bacterium
ATTTTGAACAACATTTGAACAAAACACAGCGTTATTGAGTCAAATATTATCAGTTTCTCATTGTAAAATGACACAAAAAAGATTACCTTTGTCAAAATTTTTCAAGATGAAATCATATTCTTTTTTAATATTAATATATGTGGCGATACTTTCATCGTGCTCAAAATCCTCTTATATTGATTGGAGTCAGATTGATCAGACTATCTGCACATCTCCACAAGATGGGTTAAGTGAATTAGAGCGAATCACTATAGAAGATTTGTCCAATTCTGACCTACAGAGATATAATCTACTATATATAAAAGCACTTGATAAACTTTATATAACCCACACTTCCGACAGCATTATTCTTGAAGTCATAGATTATTATTCGAGAAAAGATAAAAGTCTTTATGCTGAAGCTCTTTATTATGGGGGAAGAGTGTACAGCGACCTCGGTGACAAGCCCTCGGCAATAAAATATTATCAATCAGCTTTAGACCTCTTACCCGATAATACACAAAATATTGTTCTTAGGAGCAATTTACTAAGCCAAATAGCTCAAGAATATCTTTCATTAAGTTTACATAATGAGGCTCTCGATTATCTTGAAAAAGTTTTGGTTTGTGACTCAATTAAAAATGACAGCATTAATCTTGCCTTTGACTATGGGATGATTGGCGAAATATATCAAAGACAAAATAAGCTCAATACGGCCGAACTATATTTAAAAAAAGGATTAGATCATCTTTCTGATAAACATATAATAGATAGAATTGAGTTAAACATTCAGCTTGCAGAAGTTCATTTACAGAAAATGGATATAGATTCATCTACTATAATGATTAATCAAATTATAGATGATTTAGCGACTATAGATACGGTGGATATACACCAGTGCGAATTGAAAAATACAGTTCTATCAACTGCAGCTCAAATATATTATAAAAAAGGAATATATGACTCAACTTATAATTATGCGAGAGAGCTGGCATTAAGTAATACATCTCTTAATAAACATAACGGGTTCTTTATGCTTTTCAAACCGGAAGTGATGAAATTTATCCCTTCGGATTCTTTAGTCTTTTTCATTAAGGGATATCATAAAACTCTCGAAGAACGCTACAATGAACACGATGCGCAGCAAGTTGTAATGCAAAATGCACGTTATAATTATGAAACACATGAGCGAGAACGGCTTAAAGCAGAACTGAGAGAGCAGAAAACACTCATCTGGCTCGCTATTGTTGTTATAGTAGCCTTATTGATGCTATTAACTACATTATTTTATCGTAATCGAGAAAAAACTCGCTTAATCGAACTTCATAAAGCAATTGAAGATGTTGAATCAATTAATCGGATGATTCTTGGTGATAACAAAGGAATTGAGACAAATCCATCAGCCCAAAATAAAAACTTGGACGAGGCACAAGAATATTTACTTACATCTTTAATTGAAAAGGTTAAAGAAAACCAGTCGTCAAGCGTATATAACGAGATAGTCAATTCTGATGTAGTTATCAAAATAAAAGATAACATTTACAACGAAAAAACGTCCATTCATATACCATGGTCAGAAATCGAGGGACTAATTAAAAATATTAATCCTAAATTTATTCCACGCCTGAGATTTCTCTCAAACGGACAAATTAAACTTGATAATATTAGACTTGCATTGTTAATTAAATGCGGTCTAACCCCCGGTGAAATCGCTACAGTATTGAATCTAAAGAAAAATACATTGACCTACCACCGTAAGAAATTGTGCAGTCTCCTTGCTAAAAATAAAATTGACATATCTGAAATTGACAACCTCATAAGATTACTTTAAATCAATCGGTCTTTCAGTCGAGCATCTTGCGCCGGTGCAAAAACGACCCTATCCATAACCCATAGACCAAAGTTCCGGCTAAGAATACAAGGAAAATCACCCAATTGTAGATCAACAGCACAATCCCGAAAGTCAAGAAACTCAAGCAGGTAAAAACAACATTTAAAAGTTCGCCGGTGAGGAACGACTGCACTCGTCCGTGGTCACTCATGCGTTGCATAAGGTCGCCGGTCAGCTTGGTATCGAAAAACGACATCGGCAGCTTGAGTAACTTTATAAAAAAATCACTCAACAACGATATGTTGATGCGCATCGAGATGTGAAGCAACAGCCATCGTCTTATAAAATCGGTAGCAGTTCTTCCGGCTACAATCATCAGTTCGCCGAGCAATATCAACCAAATCAACCCAATATCGCCATGCTTGATACCGATATCAACCGTCGCCTGAGTCAGAAACGGCATTATCAACTGGAGAATACACCCCAAAAACAAGCCCGCGATTATCTGTGCAAAATATCGGCGGAATTGCTTAACGTAGCCGAGCAGAAATCGGAATGAGCGAGGCTCTGTATCCTTATCTTCCTTTATATTGCCAAAACTTTCGGTCGTTTCAAAAATCATTGCAATACCTTTTTCGGCATCGTTTGACCGTGTGGTAGCCCAATGCGATTCGAGGTTTTCTCGATTTATCATTCTCAGTCCTTTAGCCGGGTCGGCAATATAGAATTTGCGGGCATCCTTTGAAACCTTATATAAAACCACAAAATGGTTTTGATTCCAGTGTAATATACACGGCAACAGAATATCAGCGAGTTCATCAACAGTTAATTTTCCGCCCTCAGCCTCCAGTCCAAGCCTTTCAGCAGCATCCTTTATTCCTTTCATCGACACACCTTCGGTAGTGGCATGGCAATATCGGTCGAGGAATTCAAGAGAATAGTCGGCTCCAAAGTGACGACAAATCATTGCGAGGCATGCTACTCCACATTGCATCGCATCCTTTTGCTGTATCACCTTGAAGCCCACAGTGGCGTCTGTTATTAGAGGTTATTGCAACAAACCCGACCGAGCACCCATCGAAGCCTCAGCCTCATTTCCTCGATTAATTTTCTTTCCGTATGAGAAAGTATAAGAAACCGTCAAGCTGATTGTACTATGATAATTGGGGCTATAAATATCGGCATGCGAGATATAATTTGATGTGACAATATCGGTATAGCCATACTTATAATTTTGAAACGGACAAATTGCCGTTACTCTGACTCTCAAACTGCCATTACTCCAACCTCCGCCAATCGTACAATAGCCTTTATTATATGTATGTCCAAAACGACTAAAGTTATAATCTCGAGTCGCATAACTTCCTGTGACAAAAAATTTCGAAAAAGAATATGTAAATTGAGCGTTAAGCCTCAAATAATTTTTTTCAATACCCATTATACCATTCAGATTAATCAAATATAGTTGAGGAGTAGCCTTTACAGTCAATTTACGATTTGGAGTGTTGAACGATACTGGCAACCTGAAAGACCAATTATTTGACACACCTTCATTAATTATTCTACGAATCATAAAGTCTCGTCCGTTAATCTCCATCGATTCATATTCAACATTGTAATCCCTCAATGTATGAGTATACTGGACATACGGCGCAATAGAGAAGCATCGTGATATTCTCCAGAAAAAAGATATGTCATTTTCATAAAACTGTTGTGTTCTAAGATCAGGATTCCCTTGTAAAGCCATAATCTGATTTTGCAACTGTAGATTTGGCGCCATATTGCGTGCACCAGGCGACATGTTGTAAAACTGAGTCGAAAATTCAACATTCATTTTATTATTGAATGTATATTCCATTGGTATATAATATTGGAGCATAAAGCGGTTATTTGAGTAACCTCCAATAGATTCACTTTGATAATATAACGAAATTCCCGGTCTCATATAAAAGCTACCAAATCTAAAAGAAGGCTCAAGTCTGACACCTCCACTTGATGATCTATATTTTTCAATAGCTGGAATATCTCCACCATAAGTCATATTATTTCCGTTAGATTCGCCCGACAAACCAAACATCAAACTTTGAGCTCCAAACTGTTTCGTAAAATTCACAGGTACAAAAGCGTTCCAGGCATGATCCTCATTGTCATTGATAACACTATTTCTCGATGAACTATATTCATAATAACTATTAAACCTTGAATATGATACCCTGGGGGTAATCATCAAAGACCAAGATGACTTTAGATCAAAAAAATAACTTCCATTAAAGTTTATCCCCGTTGATGTCAAGCGTGTTTCACTCATACTTTTCCCCGATTTATAATTGTCCGACGAAAAATTCTCGGTCATTTCTGTAATATTTCCCGGAATACGATCTGAAGTAATACTAACAGTATTATCAACCATTATTCTTTTTGTACGATATGCCGCCTTAAAAACGCCCGATAATAAATTGTTCTTATTCATGCTTCGATCGACAATGCTATTGTAATCAACACTTTTATCCTGAAAATTATATATAGAATAATGGTTGGTATATCCGTGACTATTATTTTTATATGTGTCATGTATTCCGGCTTCATAAATCATATCTTTATATGCCATTCTTGAATAGACACCATATCTTCCTTGGTTTAAAATAAAACGTTGATTGCCCTCAACTCGCGTATAACCGCCATATTCATATTTTACCAACACAAAATTAACAACATGACGGTCGCCATTAAATCGTGGATCAGAAGGATTATCATATACTTCAACCCTCAACACATCGTTGGTGTTAAGATTTTCAACTGCAATTTGAGATGCTTTTGCATAATCTATATACATCGACACCTCATCACCACTCACTGTCGTGACCGTCTCATTTAATGGCGATACTTCCAACGTTGGGATAGCCATGTTGAAAATTAGATCAATCCCGCTTGACGAGATACGTCGATCACGTTTTGAGGGTAGAAAAACTGCCTTTTTATCGGTAAGATAGCTATTATCCGCCTTAACCTCGACTTCGCCAAGATTAACTATCTGAGGAACAAAGTCTAACGGCACATCAACCTTGATTGTGTCTTTTGAAGTCTCAATTATCTGAGTCCACGAACTGTTATCAGGATTAACAACCGCAATCAGTGTTTCTATATCTTTAGGCAAATTTTTGAAGATGTATGTTGTATCATTTTTGTTTTCCGCCCCACGAGCCAAAACTTTTAATTGTGGAGTAACCACAGATACATTTTTCATATCTGCAATTTTTGTATGTAACTCAACCGAGTTAAATACAACAACTAAATCGTAAGCACTTGACGTGAGACTACAGCACAGTATCAAGAAAACACATAATAACGGTTTAATTATTCGCATGATGATTAGCTTTTAAATTTTAGATTTTACAATATAAGACCTTACAGTTTATTGAAAGTTTATTTTACATTAATTATTGGCAAAATAACGTGTTTTTTAATTAATCAAGCATTTAAGAAATATTTTGATGTAAGAAGTGCATTTTTCAACTTCTCAACATCCTTATAAGGACTGCAAGTATCAAAATGACATCCTTCAAAACTATTTCTATATCTATTATATCCACATCCACCGTCACATATTGGGAACGCATGACAATGTTTGCACTCATCATTAAATGGAATAGACCGTAGGGCATAATTAACCATCAGGGTTTTGTTAGTGATTTTTTTATCATTTATATAACCGATAACTTTATCAGGATTAGACACATCGTTCCAACATTTATATATCTCGCCCTCAGGACCGATAATGTAACTTGACATCTGATACATCATGCACCCTCTATATTTTCGCTTGGGGAATTTCGGCATTTTTACGCCCTCTCTCTCCAATAGTTCGTATAAATCAATCAATTCGCTTGGACTAAAAGAAGATTCACATAAACCAAGATGATCATCAGAATCTTCTCTTATTATACCGGGATATACCGATATATTTTTATTATCCGGGAATTCTTTCTTAAAGAACGAATTAACATCTACATAATTTTTATAGTTCTTTTTATTGACATTTACTCTGATATCGATTCTTATTTCAGGTAATTCTGACAATAAATTTCTGATATTATCAATAATCCTACCAAAAGTTGGATTAGTTGAATTTTTTAATCTACGAGTTACATCGTGTTTCTCATTAATACCATCTAAAGTTATCTGGATTTTTGAGCATCCATTCTTTTTTAAAAAGTCGATAACTCGTCCGTCGATACAATATCCATTTGTGATAAAGGACTGTGAAGTAATCTTGGGCATTCCGTCTTCACTAAGCCTATTGTATATTTCTTCTATTTTGTCGAATGCAATCAAAGGCTCTCCTCCATACCATGTAATAGACACCTCTTTAGCATGCTCATGCTCCTTTACAAATTTAACAAGAGAATCTATGACTTCTGATGTTATCGTTTTAGGCGTATTTTTTGATTCAAAACAATAAGGACAATCAAAATTACAACCGGTTGTCGGAGCAATAACTAAATTAAGAGTGGTTAGATTATTGTTTACTGCATTGAACCCTAAATATTTACTATAATAATAGGTATATAAATCCTTTCCTTCTAAAATTAGTTCGCGTTTTAACAATTCATCAATTGCATCTTCGGGCAAACTATCATATTCATCACTTTCTAAGCATTTATATAGATCTTCCGTAATTTCAGAAAAGAAATTTGAACGCGAACTATATAAGTAGTACTTTCCATTTGCACAAAATGGTATCGTGTACATTGATTTAACTAACATAAATAATTTATTTAAATACAATTGATAATTAAAATACGAAAATTTAATAAAAGACATGGACAATACTTTGTCAAAGGACCAATATTATCCATGTCTTATTTTTAATTCTCTGATACCGGTGGTTCCTCTTTGTCATTTACTTCGTTACAACTGCATGTCAACTCACCGCCAAGACAAGAACAAATTAGACTACCATTATTACACGGGCAATCTATACCACCTTTGATTGAGTCAAGGCTCAACTCATCTAAAGCTTCTTCGTGGAAGACTTTTACAAAAAGACTTTTCATTGTTAAAATATTTAAATTGTTTATGAAAAAAAATAATTATTCGAGCCAAATATAGCCCGTATATTTTTTATCGGTTGTGGTAAACACAACGATATATTCTCCTTTATTAGCAAATAAAGCATTGATGAATTGACGCTCGGCTGGATACACGCCATGACAAGTTTCGCCATTTACGTTCCAAATCTCGTATGAAACGATATTAACCGTTCCCTCAATTGAGAAAATCGTTACGCCATTTCTATAACTTATAGTGCATGGCGTCAACATTGGAGCTGAACGATGACCGTTATTGAAAGGATCTGTGATATATCCGTCTTCTGTTTCTGACACTTCTATATTATATTCATCGTCTGCTTCATTATGGGCGTAAAGCGGGTTTAAAAATATAGTTCCAAACAATAAAAGAATCGTTGTAATAAATATCTTCATTTTTCTAAAATTTGATTACACTCGCAAAGTTATCTATACAACTAGCAATAACAAAAGAAAATTTGTGCGGAATTTGTGCGGAATTGTAATTTCCGCACAAATCCGCACTACACATGTTTAATGTAAATTATAAAAGTCTTATAACTCTATCAACAATCTTTACAGAAATTTTCTCGCCTAACACCTTCATTCCTATTCCCTCTCTACGAGATGAAACAGCTCCTTTCGTTATATTTAAAACCTTTGAAAGTTGAGTTGGTGACAATCCAACTTTAATAAGATAACAAGTCTTTATTTCTGTTTCATTTAAGCTTCCATCAGCTAAAATTTGTAAATTCTTTATAAAATTAGGTGACTTTAGATTGACTTGACTCTCAATTTCCATCCATAAATCGCTATCGATTGTTCCTCCATCTTTAATTTTTGACAAGAGGATGTCATAGACTTCGGTTATTTTATTATAGTGTATTGAATCCACAATAACATTTTGATTAGCGATAAAAAGTAATTCATTTCTCTTCTCTTGTATTAAGACCTCGGTACTTTCTTCTTTTTCTATGTCATCTGATTTTGTCAATATTTCTAATTTCGTTAATAAATCATCGATTCGTTGTTTTGCTTTGTTAAGTTCGATCTCTCGAGTTCTTACTCTCAATTTAAAATAGAGTGTTAATATTACAAAGACTAACGTAATGATCAATAAACAAACAAGTATTTTCAGTATTCTATCACGAGAACTCTTTGCTTCTTTACTTTCCCTCTCATGAAGTTCGTAATTATACATTGAAGTTTGCATCAATGCCTGCTGTGAATCATGTTGATTTAAATATCTTTCTACATAATCTCCAAAGTTCTTGTAATACGACAACAGCGTATCTATTTGAAGCTGATCTTGGATCTCCGGTTTCATTAACATATAATATCCAATTCGCTTATTTGGCAATCTTTCATCTTGGACTATTTTCTTTGCAAAAACATAGGCACTGTCGTATATACAATTTTTATAATATATCTGTGACGCATCTGCCCATATATAAGGTTCTGATTCTTTAGGGATACTATCATCAACTACACTTCGAATTATAATTAACGCGGTATCTAACTCCCCATTATGGAATTTTACTTGGGCAAGATTACCTTTAAAATATATCTTATCTTCATGAGGAAGATTAGATCCAAACAAAATTGAATTTTTGGCACATAATTCAGCTTTTTCGTAATCTTTAGTGCCTAAATATGCCGTTTTTAAAAGGTCATAGTCAAAAGCTATATTAAAACTGTCTTGGTCAAGTTTATCATATTCGATAGATTTCTCAAGATATGGTATCGCTTGACTATATAATCTCAACTCAATCAATAGACGACCAAGTTGGCTGACTACTTGCCCTCTAGGCCGGCGATTCGCATCATTGTCGGATAACTCATCCAATGCTCGATGAAAGTAATTTAACGACGTGGGATAGTTTCCGATATCGCTATAAACTCGACCACCATAATAGAGGGCCTCGGCATAGTCTTCACCTTGATTATTCTCATAAAAGGCTAACACCTCTTTAATAAGAGAGTCATTTTTATGCTCGATATAGGCTTTATCATGCGATTTAATTGTGAGCAGATTGAAATATGCCCTGTCGCTATTATTGAATTCACGATCTTTTATACTATCAAGTTTTGAGATAGCTAAACGAGGATCTGTTTCTATAACCGTATTAATTGATTCAAGATATAAACGGCTGTCGCTCTTGCCACAACCCGACAAGAGCAACAATATTACGATACAATTTATGAAGATAGTTTTCATGCAGAGATATTAATCTACTGCAAATTTAAATTTAATTTCTCAAAACACAATTATACTTAGACATTTTTTTAATCGAGCATCAATGAGATGAAGGGGCGATGAGTTTGAAGGTTAAAGATGCTTCCGACTTTGGGGGCACTGAAAATGATTGCGCTGAGGACTCCGACAGTGACGTCAAGGTCGAGCGAGCCGGCATAGCCGTCGTTAATCACGACATTGCCTCGGTCAATGACATAGATATGGTTGTTGGCTTGAATTTGTTTGTCTTGAACCCTGATTTTCATTTTCATAGATTTGTCGGTCTCGGCAAGGGTCTTTAATACTTCGAGAGCATTGACAATTCTCATCATACCTCGCGATTCAATCGGTCCGGTCCATGTGTCTTCGGCAGGAGCTATGACGGTTATACCCATTTCGGGATATTCGTCTGAAACGATTGACAAGGCTGCTGATTCGACGTTAGGGTCAGCTGCCAAAAGGTCGCGCACTACCACTCGCCCACTCGTAACAACGGCAAACACCACTGCTACAATCGTTCGGTCGGCTTTGTCGCGCAAAGCAAACGCGAGTCCGTTGTCCATTCGGTTATCCTCAACTATGTTCAGATAATCTTCGTAGCTATGAGCAACGCAAGGACGGCGGATATTATTTAATGTATTGAACGTTTCATATATCTCGGGAGTAGCGATATCGTCGATTCTTTCAAATTCACCGTCAAAGTTGAATTCGTGAACCGATGTATATCGTTTTTCCTGGATATAAAAGACGGTCGAGAATCCGAAATGATTATAGTAGTCATACAGCCAACGATGAGCCGGAATCAGTGAGCAAAACTGATCGCCACGCTCGTATGAAATATTGAGTGTTTCATTGAGCAAACGTCCCATATAGCCCTGTCCACGATGAGATTTACGGGTTGCGGCTCCGGCAATATATCCCATCGGCACTTGCCTGTCGCCAAAGTTAAATTGGTAGCGTTGAAGCAGTAACGACGAAACAATTTTTCCAGTGGGGTCATAGCCGACACAGGCGTCTTCTTCACGATAAACTCGGTTGAAATACATCTCGACGTATGCCATCGAGTCGTCAAATGCTTCACGATATATTGCCTTTACATCTTTTATCTTTTCCATAAAACGGTCTTTTGGTTATGGGTTGAAACGTTTATTTATATAACGTTACAGCGGCGACAAAAGTTGTAAGGACGGCGGTTATTATCGATTAAAGTCTGATATTGTCGTCATAGGTCACATCCCACAAAAAAAGCGGATGGGCGGGCATTGAAGTTCCTGCCATGCAACGATCACGACCTTCTATCACTTTGTTAAAGCCTTCAAGGTCTATTTTATGGCGACCGACATCTACAAGTGTACCGACAACTGCCCTAACCATATTGCGAAGAAAACGGTCAGCCTTAATTTCAAAATAATAGCGACCTGACTCTTCCATTTCGATCCATCGGGCGACAGTCACATCACAAATATTTGTCTTGACATCGGAATGGAGTTTGGCAAACGAGGTAAAGTCCTCTACATTGAGCAACATTGATGCAGCCTCGTTCATCAGCTTGAAATCGAGCGGAGTACGGGCAAACCAACTGAAACTATCGAGGAAGGGCGATTTGAAATCGTGGACAAAATAGCGATAGGTGCGCGAGGTGGCGTCAAATCGGGCATGGGTATCATCACGAACCCGGAATATATCATAAATAGCGATGTCGTTGCCGAGAATACTGTTGAGACTACGCAAAAAACGGTCGGTGTCAACAGTAGGGTCGATGTCGCTGTCAAAATGGGCATACATGGTCGAGGCATTCACTCCGGTATCGGTACGCCCCGCTCCGACAATCGGAGTGGGGCGACGAAATATCGTGGCAAGGGCTTTTTCGATTGTCTCCTGAACACTCGTGTCGTGGGGCTGAATCTGCCAGCCGTGGAAACGGGCACCGTTATATGCCAATCGCAGGAAAAACCTCATCAATAATGCCGTTTATGATTTATTTTTCGAGATATGTGTAGCCATACAATCCCGAACGATAGTTGCTCAGGAACTCGCGACCTTCTTCGGGAGTGATGATGCCTGATTTCATTGATGCAGTTACCCAGGTTTCAACATTTCTAACGAGTTTCTTGGGGTTAAACTGAACGTAGTCAAGCACATCAGCAACAGATTCACCATCAATTATCTGGTCAATTTCATATCGGTCGGGATAAACGCTGATGTGAACGGCGTTTGTATCGCCAAAGAGATTGTGCATATCGCCAAGGATTTCCTGATAGGCTCCGACAAGGAATACGCCCATATAATAAGGTTCGTTGGCTTTTATGGCATGAACAGGCAATGAGTTTGTCGCTCCGTGCTCCGATATGAAGTTGTTGATTTTACCGTCAGAGTCACAGGTAATATCTTGAATTGTAGCCGTTTTGGTCGGTTTTTCGTCAAGACGTGAAATCGGGATGATAGGGAATATCTGGTCGATTGCCCACGAGTCGGGAAGTGACTGGAACAACGAGAAGTTACAGAAATATTTATCGGGAATCATCTTGCCGATTTTACGAAGTTCCTCGGGCGGATGTTTCATTGTAGCGGCAATCTCGCCAACTTCACGAGCGATTGACCAGAAAAGTTTTTCCATCATCGCGCGTGATTTCAGGTCAAACAATACAATGC
>JAIDRE010000150.1 GCA_029061925.1 Muribaculaceae bacterium
GGACGTAACAGTTCGATCTTATCGGCACTAAAGACATTGGCTTCGGAATTGGCAAATGCTTCGACAGCGGTCGTGGGATATTCTGCCTGCATCATTGCGCGGTCGGGATATTCTCTCAACTTCATGCGATACCAACTGATTTGCTCTAACGAACAGCCTTTTTGCCAGAGCATTTTTTCGTAGTCATCAAACGAATTGTAAAACTCCACGAGGTCGCCCGAGACTTCAGTACGATAAATTGGAATTTCATACCACGGCACGAATACGGCGAGCTTGTCGCTCTCGCCGTTGACCGAGCGCAACCACTCACGATGAAAGTAATTGCCGACGCCGTTGGCGGTACTTTCGAGCACAATCAGAGTGTCGGGTAACGGGTTGATCGCACCGCAGACCGCACGGATAAAGCCTTCAGGCGACGATGAAGGTGTGTCGATCCAAAAGGCGACCTCGGAAAGATGTGCCATGGCATAGTCGGCACCACGTACCGCCTCCTGGTTTTCGGAACTACCGACGGTGACGGTGCAGCCTCGACCGGTGATTGTGCGGACGTTGCGCGAGCCTTCAAAGGGTTTGAACTCAGGGGCTTCGCCGGTGGTAGATTCCCAATATTGTCGGGGGTAGTTGTTTAACAAACGGGAGTACATACCGCGGATTGTCGAGGCTGTGTCCTTGACGTGGGCGCAAATGAGAGAGTGCCAGTTTTGAAGGCGTGTTGTCTGGAACCACGCCATATAAAGCTGCACGAGTGTTGAACCACCCCATTGGCGAGCCTTGAGCATTATCAAGCGGATAGGACGACGGTTGCGTCGCATTTGCTCCATTTCGGCGAGGATGCGTCGCTGTGGCTCGTTAAGGCGGAAAGGCACTATGCGTCCGGTTGATTTATCTTTAATCCTGGCACACATAACAGCCCAATATTCAAAGTCGTAGCGACATCGCAATCTGACACGGCTATCGTCGTCGGTAGCGGTTTGAAAATCGGGGTTGTCAGCCATTTCCTGAGGGATAAAATCTCCAGACTCCAGTTTGACTCTCGGACCGCAACAGCCGATGCCTTTAACGGGGTCATAATCAGTCGAAAACTTAGCGTTGCGTCGGCTGTTTTCTTCAATCAAATCACAATCAATCATCGTTTATATAAAATTTTAACACCGCCGAAAACTGAGCCGGGTGTTACACGGGCTTCGAGGTGGGCGGTATAAGTTTCTGAGGGATAAAAATTTACCGGGAGGAAAATTTCACGGCTGACAACACCGCTGAAAATCTTTGACCTGACGGCTCCGCCACGGCTGTTGCTCAACAAATCGTCGGGAGTAGCGGTGACGAGTCCGGCTTCGGAGTGAGGCGCGCCTAACTTGAATAGGAAAAATGCGGGCAAATGCAGTGCCGAACGACGTGATTTTGCGGTGCCGTCAATCTTGATTGTCGCTTCTATCTTTACCAAACCGGTTGGTACCTCACGACCGAGTCTCATCACCTTGTTATCAACTAAAATCGAGGATGTGGAGGGTGTGGACAGAACCGATTCGACACAACCGTCAATCAGTCGGACGTAATAGTCGCCGGCAGTCATATCGCGCACAATGACCTCGTCGGAACTATCGGTAAAAATCCATAACTCATCTTTTATATTGTCAGAAGCAATGGTACGTCCGTCGATATGGTCAAGGGTGGTTGATGAAGAGCCTGACAAGGCTAAGAGATGACCCGATGCGGTCAAAACTATGGCTCGTCCGTTGCTGTCGTAAGTGACACAATCAGGGAATTTTACACCACGACGGTCGATTAATACGATGTTGACAACCTGTCGTTTGTCGTTTAATGTAGCCAGTTTTACCCCCTCATTGCCAAAGAGATAGAAACGGTTTCGACGCTGCTCAAGTCCGCGAGGTGAGTAAACGACGGGTGAGATTGCCAAAATCTCGGTGTCGCCATCGCGGATAACGTCAATCGGGAGGAACGGTTCATCGGCTGATGCTGTTATGATAGCTCCCGGCATTAAAATTCTTGGAGGATTGCTCGCCGGGATAATCGTTTGGGAGGCTGGATGGTTTGACAGATTGATCGGTTGAAGCGAATCGTTGATGAAAAGAGCCATGTCGCGACCTGATAACGAAGACAAGTCAAAGCGTCGGCGCCAGGTTGTGCCGCCTATGGAGTTGACTTCGATTGTGATAGCCTTTGCGTGGCGTGATGGATAACTGATTACGGGCGACAAAATCAATGGAATGTTGCCAGACGATTCAAAAGAGGATATGCCTACGGACGTGTCATCGTCAAATTCGACGATAGCTGTAGCATGCCACTGACCTGATTTGCCCGACGTCGCACCGACAAAATATGGGGGAGCATATCCATCGAAAAAGAGGACTTCGGGGTTGGCATATAAAACTGCACTGCCGTTTTTTGAGGCGACCGTCGGGATAAACTGATGTGGAAGGCTGAGCGATTCGACGGTCTTATAATCGCGGAAAGCTGATAGTTCAAGCAGATGCTTGAACTTACGGGAAACTTCGCGGGGCGATGAGGCGGTGACGAATGGCTTGTCGGGCGTGAGCAGAATCGTTTTTTCGGAGCCGTCAAACGGATTTTCAATGCGTGCAAACGGCACGAAAAGGTCGTCGGCAGATGACAGTATGGCTGAAATGATTCGATTGACTTCGCCGGCATTGATTAATAGGGGCGAGGTGGCTGTCAACGATGAATTACCGGATGAGTTACGCGAAATTACGCAACGAGCCGAGGCGTCAAAGTCGATGAGTGACAGATTGATAATTTCGACAATCACTGAAAGACCGGGAGTTGCTGTACCGGCAAAAGTTTTGAGTTGAAGTCCAAACGAGTCAATCTCAATTGATGAAGGTGGTAGCGAGTTGTACTCGGTGCTAACCGACCAAGTCGCGAGAGGTGATAGATCAACGTTTGTTAGCGGATTGACCAATAATGGTGGCCCGACAAAAACTGTTTGGTCTGAATCATCGACTACTCGACAGCGGGCAATGACCGGGGTGACGAATCGAGAGTAAGTCCAGGCTGAGGACGAGGCAGAGGCAACGGATGAAAGCAGGGCTGATGAAACACGGTCAACATCTGTGGGCTCGAGACGCACTTCTGATGCTGAATATTTGCGTGACAATGATACTGCCGAGATGCGGGAACTTACGGATGAAAGAGGTGATGCGATGACTGAAAACGGAGGTATGACCGGAGAATTACTTCTTGTGATAACGTTGTTATTGTCAATTGAATATGAGACGCGATGATCGTTGAAAAACAGAGTGAAAGTGTCGGGGGAGAGTTGGATTGCACAACGAGGTTCGGTGTCGGCGGTGTCGAACTGACAGACTTCGCCCGAATGGTGGTTCACGGCGATGAGTGAGTCGGGCGAATAAAGAATGTCAATGTAACCGATTGATAGCAATAGTTTTGAGTCGGCATCGACTTTGACCGAGACGAGCGGTCCGACGGCTGATAATCCATTGGGAGCGTGGCGCAAGTTGATGAAACGGGATTGGGATGAGGTTGGTGAAAATTGAAGATTCATAGAATAAATTAAGAAAAGGATAAAGGTTTAGAAGAAGGAGCTGTTTACTGATTGGGGTATATTTGCGTCGTCATCGGAGATTGGAATGGGGTCACCGTCGGGAAAAAGATTGGTGCGGATGACTTCGATGGTCTGGGTTGCGTCTTTGTCGGCTTCCTCGGCAAATTTGGGGTCGATTACCGAAAAAAGTCGGGCAATTACACGCGAGGCAAGCATTGATTCAATTGTGTTGACGAGGGATAACGACGGAGTGATTGTAGAGTTGAACGATATGTCGAGAATGTCGTCGCCGTTCGATGTTATTGTACATGAGCGACCAAGGATGCCGGGGATTTCGATGTGGGCAATAGTTCGGATGGTTTCGGCAAGAGCTGTGCGATTGTTCCGGGTAAGTAACGGTGGCATTTCGACAGATTTGGTAGCCATAAAACTTTTGAGTGCCGACCCGGCACAAACCGATCGGATAACGGAATTGATTGAAAGTGAAAAATTTGTAGTCATAAATTAGAGTTCGATGGATTTGTCATAAAATAGTTTGCGGGCATAACTTTCAGAGATGAAAAACGAGGGGGCTTTGCAGTTGGCAAGCACATAGGAGAGTTTGGGACGAAATATAACACCGCCCCGGACGCCACCACACGACATCAGTCGGCTGAGGATGCTCAACCATAACTTTTTTCTGTATTTGTTGGTTGAGTTGGTAAATTTACCATAAGCGAGGTAGTCGTTGATGTTCTTTTCGGCTTGAGCGAGCGATACAAAGTAGGACGGAGCTTCGTGATTCATAGCGATTTTGATGATTTCGGTGTTTGTGAGGCGTACACCTTTAGTCGCTGAATTAGCCATAATTTCGGTAATTGTTTTTGCAAAAGCACGTTTTCGCAGGGAATTTTGTTTCATTGCGTGATTAAATATTTAAAGGTTTAGAATTACGATGCAAATATACAAC
>JAIDRE010000151.1 GCA_029061925.1 Muribaculaceae bacterium
ATTCATCACTGTTATGATTATCCAATTGTTATTTGTTCTTGCCGCGATTATTGTAGGCGCCCGACTTGGAGGTATGGGTCTCGGAGTTATGGGTGGCGTTGGAATAGCAATTCTCGTGTTTGTGTTTGGTCTCGAACCGACAACACCACCGATTGATGTTATGTTAATGATTGCCGCAGTAATTTCGGCAGCCGCATCAATGCAAGCAGCCGGAGGTCTTGATTATCTTGTTAAGCTCGCTGAAAAAATGCTTAGAAAAAATCCCTCTCATGTTACAATCCTCAGTCCATTAGTGACATACGCGTTTACGTTTGTTGCCGGAACAGGTCATGTTGCATATTCTGTTTTGCCTGTGATTGCCGAGGTGGCTCGTGAGACAAAAATACGTCCCGAACGTCCGTTAGGAATCGCCGTAATTGCTTCTCAGCAGGCGATTACTGCAAGTCCGATTTCAGCCGCAACTGTCGCGTTGCTCGGATTGCTTGCCGGATTTGATATCACACTGTTTGATATTCTCAAGATAACAATTCCTGCTACACTTGTCGGCGTACTTGTTGGCGCATTCTTCTCTCGCAAAGTTGGAAAAGAACTTGAAGACGATCCTGAATATCAACGTCGAGTCAAAGAGGGTATGATTGTAGAAAACAATCAGAAATACAACGAAATACGAAGTAGTGCTCGTGCTAAATGGTCAGTGATTCTGTTCTTGATTTCGACCGCACTCATCGTAGTGTTTGGCTCAATTCCATCTATCCGTCCGTCATTTAACGGCACACCCGTTGATATGCCGGCAATTATTGAGATTTTAATGTTGTCAACCGCCGCAATTATCCTTCTTATCTCAAAAACTAATGGTATTGCGCCGACTCAAGGAAGCGTGTTTATCGCCGGAATGCAAGCCGTTATCGCAATCTTTGGTATTGCCTGGATGGGCGACACATTTATTCATGGTAATATCGAAACACTCACTGGCTCAATCGAAGGCTTCGTTCGCCAAATGCCGTGGTTGTTTGGTTTGGCTCTCTTTGTAATGTCTATTCTCCTTTACAGTCAGGCTGCAACCGTTCGTGCTATTGTTCCACTCGGAATTGCACTTGGAATGAGTCCGATGATGCTTATTGCATTATTCCCGGCCGTTAACGGTTACTTTTTTATCCCTAACTATCCGACTATCGTGGCTGCTATCAACTTTGACCGCACAGGCACGACGGGAATCGGTAAGTGGATTCTGAACCACTCGTTCATGATGCCCGGAATGGTCGCTACAATCGTCGCTATTTTGACTGGATTAGCTTTGATTCAAATATATTAAGAAACTAAATAATCAACAATTTTATTCTTTAAGTTTATGAATTTCCTTAAAAAAGCAGGCCTCATGTTGGCCGTTGTTCTTACAGCTTCTGCTGGAGCATTTGCCCAGAAACTTCCGAACATCTACATCCTCGCAACAGGTGGTACAATTGCAGGAACAGGTGTATCAGCAACTCAGACTAACTATACTTCAGGTCAGGTTGCCATCCAGTCTCTCATTGACGCTGTACCTGAAATCAAGAACATTGCAAACGTAACAGGCGAACAGATCGTCAGCATCGGTTCTCAGGATATGAACGATGAAGTTTGGTTGAAGCTCGCAAAACGTATCAACGAACTTCTCCAAAGCGGTAATGTTGATGGTATCGTAATCACTCACGGAACTGACACAATGGAAGAGACCGCTTACTTCCTTAATCTTACCGTTAAGAGCGACAAACCCGTTGTTTTGACCGGTTCTATGCGTCCTTCAACGGCTATCAGTGCTGATGGTCCTCTTAACCTCTACAATGCAGTTGTTACTGCAGCTACCGAGGCTTCTAAAGGCAAAGGCGTTCTCATCGCTATGAATGGTCTCGTTCTTCCCGCTCACGGCACAATGAAAATGAATACTACTGATGTTCAGACTTTCCAGGCTCCTAACTCAGGTGCACTTGGTTATATTTTCAACAGTCAGGTTCACTACAACATGTCACCCCTCAAACGTCACACTACTCAATCAGTGTTTGACGTAACCAACCTTACCAAACTTCCTAAAGTTGGTATCGTTTACAGCTACTCAAACGTTGATGCTGATGTTATGAATCCCTTCCTCCACGGTGGATATGAAGGCATCGTTCACGCCGGTGTAGGTAATGGTAACATCCACAAAAACCTCTTCCCAAAACTCGAAGAAGCTCGTAAAAAAGGTATCGTTGTAGTTCGTTCAAGCCGTGTTCCGACCGGTCCTGTAACCCTTGACGATGAGGTTGACGATGAAAAATACACTTTTGTTGCTTCTCAGGAGCTCAATCCCCAGAAAGCACGTGTACTACTCATGCTCGCTCTCACCAAAACTTCTGACTGGAAACAGATTCAGCAATACTTCAACGAATATTAATAAATTGCTTTAAACCTAATTTATATGGGCAAGCCTCTACCCGGCAGGATTCAGACTTGCCCATATTATTTCATACCACGATTACAAACACGTTTAATTTAACAGAATGAAAGCATATATTAAAAGCCTGATTTTGACATCTGCTATGGCATCTCCGGCATTGATGTTCGGTCAAATCACTAATAGCGGAACAGGTAATGTCGACGAAAAAAGTCTCTTTGAAACCGTTACTAAAATCGAAAAGAAAACTGATAAGTTTAATCTGTATCTCAATATGCACGGTGATTTTGTAGCCGATTTTGTTGGGTCAGATTATCAGGATGCGACTTTTAAAATGCAGCAACTTCGACTTGAGATGAAAGGTAACATCAACAACTGGTTGAGCTATCGTTATCGTCAGCGTCTAAACAAAGGAAATGATACTGCAGGCTATCGTGATAATACATTAGGTAGTATCGACATTGTCGGTATCGGATTGAACTTTAATAAGTTCTCAATGTTTATGGGTAAACAATGTGCTGCCTATGGTGGTATTGAGTTTGACCTGAATCCGATAGAGATATATCAATATAGCGACATGATTAACAACATGACTAACTTTATGTCAGGTGTCAACTTCGCTTATAACTTCACTGATAAACAACAGCTCCAGTTCCAGGTGCTCAATGCTATTAACGGAAGCTCAAAATCAATGTATGGCGATTACGAAAAAGCTAAATTGCCGATGGTTTATACATTGAACTGGAACGGTAATTTTCTTGATGTTTTCAAGACTCGTTATTCGGCATCAATAATGAGCGAGACCAAGGGCGAAAAAATGTTCTACTATGCCCTCGGTAATGAATTTAACATTACCCGTGATTTCGGTGCATATTTTGACTGGATGTATTCTCGCGAAGGTGTTGACCGTAAAGGCATTATGACCGGTATTATCGGTGCTGATAACGGCTACAACACTTCAAAAGTTGACTATATGTCATACGTTCTTCATCTCAACTATCGTTTTTGCAAACGCTGGAATGTTTTCGTGAAAGGAATGTATGAAAATGCAGGTATTTACAAGGCTCACGATGGTTTGGCTAAAGGTCGCTATCGCAACTCTTTCGGCTATATCGGAGGTTTGGAATATTATCCTTTGAAAGACAGCAATCTTCACTTCTTTGTTACTTATATCGGTCGTAAATTTAACTACACCGATCTTGGTAAGGAATATGGAAATTCTAACTATAATACCAGCCAGATTCAGGTTGGATTTATCTGGCAAATGCCTGTTTTCTAAAAACAATTTCATCTTATATTGTGAAGCGGAATCATCTGTTGGTTCCGCTTCTTTTTTTGTTAATTATGCTATATTATTACGAAAAATGAGTGAAATTACAGATCGAATTACTAAATTTGTAGCTAATTTGCAGTAATACTACCAATCTTGTCTCAAATCTAATGATATTAATAAAAAAAATCATTGTCTTTTTGGCTGTAATTTCTCTGTTGCCGCTCATGAGCTGTAACAGCGGTATCTTTCTGTCCGAACCGCCAATGAGCGATGAGGCTTTGTCAGCGACAATTGCCGGTGACGGTGGCGAGACTGAGTTTCATATTCCCGAGAAAGGATTGGAATATATTTCGCTCAATCAAGTTAGTTCGTTAGATGTTTTTTGCACATATTTAAATGCCGAGGGTGACACTATTGACAGTTCCGCTCCCGCGTCAGAAGTTGGAAAAATTGAATTTGAGTCAGACTTCTACAAATTTGAGATAGAAAAAAAAGATGGTGACCTTTTTGTCAGGAGCATATGCAACACATCGACCTACGAGACTGTCAGAACTATCATGCTTCAATATAGCTATGGTTTCAGGTTTATAGATGTCAAAATTCTTCCCGGTAAGCCGTTAAAGCTCACTGATACGTTCTATTACCACGACTTGGTGGTGAAAGAACAAACTAACACTCAACGCTATCGATTCTATAACGGCGGATATTCAGCTCAAACTATCGAATTTTCACCCTATCTCAATGAACGTGCCGGTTTATTTGTCGATCCCGAACGTTCAAGTTTGTGGGTCTGTGCAAACTTCTATACAATCAATGTTCCGGTCTATGAAAACGGTGAATGGATTTTAAAAGAAATGCCCAATGTCCGTCCCGGCTATAATTATGAATTGGAGGTTCCCGATCAAGAGACAAAAGTTTCGGTTGAAATATCTGCGAAATCAGTTACTACGGTTGCATTAGATATCATTTATAGCCAGGCGTTTTGTCGGGGCTGTATGGTTTTTCTTAACGAAGTTCTCGATCGAGAAATACCTGTTATGTTTGAAATTACATCTGTTTGTCCGATAAAACATGAAATTAAAGTTGAAGATATTCAATAAAATATTCCAGCTAATTGTGTTGTTTGTCGGATTTACAGCCAAAGCTGATTCGATTCCGGTTGTCGCGTCCCAACCGTTGGTGTGGCGTATAGGTGTCGATGTTTCTCCGGCATATGTACCCGGGACAAGTGCTTTTTTAAGAGGGGATAATCTCGAAAACAAACGTATTAACTCAGTCCTTTCTGGAGATTTACGTGTCGACTTAAAATATAATCCATTGAGCCGTAACGGAATGTTATACCGAGGTTTATACCAGGGTGTCGGACTGGATATCAAGACATTCTTTGCTAAAAATCAGCTTGGAACTCCCGGTTCGGTTTATGCATTCCAGGGGGCGCCAATCTGTCATTTCAGCGACCGTTTGTGGTTTGGATATGAATGGCAATTTGGAGCCGCCTTTGGCTGGAAACACTACGAAGAAGACTCTGAAGAACTTAACACAGCTGTCGGTACGTCAGTCACCGCCCACATGGGTATTGCTTTCAAATTGCATTACGAAATCTCGCCCAGATGGCAGCTGTCGTTTGGATTATTAGGCAATCACTATTCCAATGGTAATACAAAGTTGCCAAATGGGGGAGTCAACTCTCTCGGAGCAACAGTTGGTGTCATTTATACCCTTAATCCGGTTGTAAAAACAGCTCCGGCAAATGAAGAATTGGAGAATGAAGCCGATTATCACAGATGGTCATACGATATTGTTGCTTATGGTGCATGGCGACGTCGCATCGTAATCGTCGGAGAACCTCCCGAGCCTGAACTTTGCCCCGGACGTTTTGGAATTATCGGAATGCAATTTGCTCCGCTTTTCCACCTCAATCGTTGGGTAGGTATCGGTCCCTCCCTCGATATGCAGTGGGACGAAAGTGCCGGACTCGAACCCTATTGGGTTATCGGAAGCCATGATGACAATCTTCTCTTTGAGCGCCCCCCGTTCGGCAAACAAATTAGCGTTGGACTCTCAGCCCATGCCGAGCTCACCACTCCCATTTTTGCTATTAACGCCGGTTTAGGCTACGACCTCGTTTCGCCCCACGGCAACAAACGATTCTACCAATCCCTAACCCTCAAAACATTCGTCACCTCCCGTCTCTTCCTAAACATCGGCTATCGTCTCGGCAACTTCAGCTCACCTCAAAACCTAATGCTCGGAGTCGGAGTAAGATTATGATATTACAGGAATATTAAAATAATTAGTTTTATCTATATTTTAAAAATTTATTGTATCTTTGCAGTGACCTAACGCCGTGTGACTTTTAAAGTCGGAGTGTGGGAGGTCATTATTTTTTTGAAGCGTTTATCTGCGCTTGATTCTTGGCTATCAGAAATGTGGCAATTTCTAAAGCATCGTCAAGAGTGAAGTAACGGTAGATGTCTCGGGTATGATTTGCGTACTCATGAGTGGACTATGTCGTGAAGACATGTCTATCATGATGTCTTTATCATACGGCGTGGGCTCTGCGTTACTCGTTCTACGATGAAACGGCGATGCCACATGCCTTGATAGCGGAGCGAGTAACGGTAATGATCCTACGCTTTTGTTTTATTGATTGTCCACAGTGGATCATGGGCACTTTCTTTTCGAATGAATTTTCACAATTTTGGTAATATGCCACAAATAGAGATAGAATCTATCCTTAATAGGCTATTAGAATTTAAAAAAATAGGGAATGATATGCCAAGAACAAAATATACATTGAATCTATCATTCGAACCGTCTCCGAGCAGATATTCAATCTCTCAAATAAGGTCATTTATTGAACAAGGTAAGAAAGATCTAGCTTATCTTAATCAAATAATGGATACAAACGATTCTTTGTATATTCAAATATCTTCGGCTATCGTATCATTGAGTTTGTCTGCTTTATGTGAGATTTTGAACTGTTTTCAGGGGAATTCAGAGTTGCAGTATGGGTTACCGTATATATTGAAACAATCTTTGTTCCCAGAAATGATAGATAAAGCCATTCCAATTGTTGATAGCATTCAAAATTTACCAATGGATGATGCAACTTCAGCTTTTTACAATAGTCAAAAGCAAACTTTAAAGCTTCTTCAAAAACAATATAATCCTGAACCTATAACGAAAAAAGGCGCATGCTATATTGCAACTATGGTATATGGCGATTATAATCATCCTAAAGTTGTAATTCTTAGAGAATTTAGAGATTTATATCTTATGAAACGACGTTGGGGACAAAAATTCGTAAATCTATATTATAGATATTCTCCAAAGTTAGTTGAAAGACTTAGAGATTATGTTTGGGTGAATATAGTAATTCGTTTTATATTAGATAAATTTATTTTCATTTTAAAAAATAAGAGATAAAAATATAGCTGAATATGGAAGAAGGTATTGTAACAATAATGGTTATTCTGTTAGTTATAGCTTTAATGCTATCTGTCAATGTATTTGTAGGAGACTCTTCGAATTGCGTTGAAGAATCTGATAAAAGCAAAATAAACCATTCGAAAGAAAATCGATATGATGAAATTCAAGAAAAAAAGATCAATGAGATTGAAAACATTGATTCAATTACAACACACAATAATACAACCGAATTGAATTCAAAAATGCAAGATAACATTGAGATAGATCACATTTATCGATATAATTCTTATAATGAGTATAGAAAATTATTTCCCGAGAGAGCCTTGGAGATAGAATCATTAGGTATTGATTTATCGACAAAAGACAAACAAGATTTGTCTGAGTGGATTTTTGCCATTGAGACTACTGCACGCGATTCAAACTGCCGTATTTCGGAACTTAAAAAGAAGTACTTTGAAAGTTTAGAAAAAAATAACCCTACAGATGCTGATTGGATATATTATATTCGAAATGCAACCGAATTTTCAAAAAGTGAATCAAAAAAGTATAATTTAAAATTGGGTAAAACGGCAGGTGATATGATATTTCTTTTTCTTATTGATAAGATAAAGGAAATAGAAGCTAAGTATGTTAGTGCTCCTATAATTACTAAATCCTCATCCGAAGAAATTCAGATGAGATTTATGTTAGATGGTGATGACGATGTTCTGTTCCTCCAGAAATTGTATATTTATTTGCGTAAATATCCAATGACAGAAAAAGCTCGCATTTATAGGGAAAACTGTCATGATAAAATAATGACCCTAATAGAAAAAAGAATTACTCAATTTGAAAATATAAAGGATCAACCACTTGCCTATAATATGGCAATTTCAACCGAAATATTTAGAATAGTACATAATGAATTATATGAAACAGTTACTCAATCTGTATTAGATGAATTTAATTCACATCTGTTAAGTTTTCACGAGGAAATGGAAATAATATCAGATATGGCTCTTGAAAAATTTAGAATTTAAAAAAATATAAGATTAAAGATAAATATGGAAGAGAAAAGACCGGTTACTCTTTATCAATTTGAGTATCAAATCATATTATTTCGAATGCAAGCTTTGTGCGAGAAAGGTATTACTCCAAATCAATTTGCAAAAGAAATGGCAGAATTGCATTGGCTGATAACTGTACTTATACCAGTAAATGGATTGTATTGTGATTTTGATACATCCGAAATTTCAGTTGAGATATTAACTTTATACGATACAAATTATATTGTTGTTTTTAAGTTCCCATATCCAGACAGAGCTCCTTTGGCAAAGTATGGAGGAGTTGTAATAAATAGTAAAGGTGTAAAATATTATACATTGGAGAGATCTCAGTATAAGGATGAAGAAGGATGGATGCTTGGGAGTATGAGTCCAGAAGGAAACCATTCTAATTATGGATCAGTCAATGATTGTACTTCGGCACTTGAGTTTGCACAGTTATTAGAGAATAAAGGTTTTTTAGTTAAAAATCTTTGGTGCAGAATAAGAAAATTATTTGGTATATCAAATAAAGATAATTAAATATTACTTAATGTTATAAATTAAAGAAATTAAGATTATTAATTATACTTTAATAACAATCTAACATAAAAATGATGTCAATTAGAATTCGGTGCCAATGTTATAAATGATTGCATATAAATTGGTTTTTGTAGTTATGATGGGTGGCGTTGTATACTCCATTTACTAAAACTGCCAATATTGGCAGTTTTAGTAAATGAGAAAATGGCATTATTGCAATGAATAAGTACAATCTAAGAGCTCAAGTTGTCAGTGGTTGTATTAGTCGGGAAGGCGATATAATTTTTTGGCTTGGACGAAATACTGATGGAAATGCGTTTTCAGAGCAAGCTTTTGCAATGGATTTAGATATGGTTTTCAAAGAAGCTGATGAAGAAATAGCCCAAATATACAAGCAATCATTGTCTAACATCTAACTCTATCGCCCATCTATAATAAGACTATATTGATTTTGCTATAATTAATATAGTCTTATGATTATAATATTAATAATTATTTTGTAGTAAAGAATTTGGTTATGGCAGACAAAGAAACAGAATTTGGACTTAAAATATACACCAAAGGTGATATGATTTTTTGTCTTATTCGAATAATGTTCGGTTTGTACTTTTGTCAATTAAATCATCTGATTATTCCCTGTGTTTTACTATCAGTGTTATTCTTTTGTAAAGTTGTATCATTAGTTTACATAGTGATATTTGACAAATTAGTATCAAAATATTTAAGAAATATAGCCAAGCATTCCTATATTTTAGAGCGAATAGATTTAATAAATAAACGGATTGCGTTTATAACTGTTGTTTTGCCTCATCTGATTCAATTTTTTCTATGTTATTATATATCACTATTTATAGGAATATCGATAGTTGGGACTGAGTATAAATTATTATTATGGATTATCGTAATTCCGGTTATACTTATTAATACAATATTCTTTGTATCAGCTCTTAGTATATTTGCTAAAGAAGGCTTTACTCATTCAATGAGTAAATGTATAACTATTGACACTACCAAAAGTTATTGGGGTGAAGGAATTGTTATTATATTCTGGTCGGTATTGTATTTTTTTATAGCTGTTTATTTAAGTTATAATATTGGATTAGATTATATTCAAAATACTTTTGACTATGTTTCTTTATGTGCAATGTTATTTTTTATTTGCTCAATAGTTCAAACAATTAAGTGCCTTAATATTCCCGATGTATTCACACAAACAGTCGGGAATGTTAGATTTTACAACTATATAACTTTTTTTGAAACTTTAAGTAAAATACGTTGTATGTATCTTAAATCCCAATCATTAAAAATTGGATTATTCGGTTTCTTTATTTCAATTTCGATTTTCGGAGTAGTATATATCGCAATTTTAATAAATGGTATCGAGCAAATTTCATTGGATTTTATGATATCCATAATTTGTGCAGAGATAATAAGTTTGACTTCCGCACTATTCATTTTGAGGAGAATGTGTATTGTCCCATTGTTTAAAGATTTATTTG
>JAIDRE010000152.1 GCA_029061925.1 Muribaculaceae bacterium
ATTTTAACATATTCCGAACCATTTAAAGGGTGGTTAAAGTATGGTGATTATAGCATGAATGTTGAATTTTGGTGTTACCAAATCAATAAAGGTGATACAACTCGCATAGCCACAATTAAACCATTAAGGTATCGAAAATAAAATTCCTGTCTTTTCCGCATAATGGGCTTTACCGAAATTTCGCAGTACGTTAAAGCCCATTTTCTATGCAGCCCATATCGATTAATTTCATCGTGCCCGACGGTTGGCACGACCTTTCAGATAAACAGCTCCGCTTCGTTTATCAACCTCTATCCACTGAGATGTTAGTGGATAGAGGTCAAACTCCTTTGCTTGCTCCAGTGCAGCAAGCAAAGGTAATCGGCAAACAATCCACTGGCACATACTTACTCCAAAAAGGGAGATGGCACTCTTAGGAGTCATAAATACAGGAGCACTTTTACCACTCAACGGTAGGCATATCTAAGATAGCCGACGGCAAGTTCATAGACATAACGCTCTCGCAAGCGTTCAACACCTACGGACTGAAGTGTACCTATTAAATTATTTCTACATATTATCAAGAGTCAACAGCTGCGTCTCTATCTTATAATTAGATAGGATGCTTGTTTTGAGACTGTCAACTTTAGCCATAAATGCTTTGTGGTCGTAGTTGCGTTTTTGACGTTTGACCTCAGCTACGGTTGCTGTTTCCCTGTCTAATGAAATGGCAACAATGTCAATTTCATTTGCATCTTTTCCTTTTTTGCGTTCCCACCACGAGCCAATGTCGGAGTATTTATGGCTTTCTATCATCTTCAGACGGAACCATTTTTCAAGTGTAAGTCCTGAGAAAGTCGGATAGTCAGACAAAACTATCTGACGGAGGTACTCAAAGTTGTTTAGCTCAACCAAAGTTTGGTTACGGTCAAAATAGTTAAACCAGAAGCGTAGAAAGTTGTCGTTGATTTCATACTGCACATTCTGTGAACGTGGCTTAGACAGAATTGGACGTACTCGTCTTATCAACGAGTAGTCTTCAATCAGTCGTTTCAGATGCCCGGCGACAACAACTCCACCTAAGGCATTTTCAATGGAGCTTTGGGTATTGATTCCCGAAGCGATACAACTTAAAATAGAGAAATACAGTCCGTAGTCTTTCCCAAATTCTTCAATCAAAAGATTGCGACCCTCGTTTACAAAGAGAGAGTTTTCACGAACTACATAATCAAATATACCATTGATTGATAAATCGGTATCATCGCAAAGCAGTTCTAGGTATTTAGGTACTCCTCCAGTGATTGTATATAGAGCGAGCAATTCGTCATTAGAATAGTTTGGTCGGAAATCGTGCATTATTTCCTTCATTGTTTCAGTCCCAAATCCTGAAAGAGGTATTATTGCATCGGCTCTGCCGAATAACGGTTCATGATAACTTTCAAAGATTTTATGCATCATTGAATACACAGAACCCATTAAAAGCAGATTTACATGAGTATCGTTGCGGTAAGTGTCCCATATATTCTGTATTTCGCTGTAAACAGATGGATTAATGTTAAGGAACTCCTGAAACTCATCAATTATAAGATTAAATTTGCGAGATTTGGCAAGCTCCATCAACATCTGAAAAAGAGACTTAAAAGTCTTGATTTCAGAAGGTACATAACAGCTTAGAGTTGATGAGATTAGTCCGGCAAACTCTTCACACAACGCCGCTTCGTTCTTACGGCTGACAAATAGATAGACTGTGGGATGTTCACCTTCTGTTGCACGAATGGCAAGTGATGTTTTACCGATACGACGTCGTCCGGTTATAACAGTCATTCGTGATCGAGAATCAAAAGCGCGGCTCTGTATTCGCCTAAGCTCTTCTATTTCTTTTGTTCTATTATAAAACTTCATACTTTATTACCGTGGTAATTGTTACCACGGTGACAAAGTTAGTGTTTATTTTGTAAATATCAAAATATTAATAGATTATTTAATTAATTGAAGTGAGAATTACCTCACATTCATTAGGATTCTCCAGTTTTGGGGATAGAGGTTGTTGGTGCGATTGCCGAGGTTTTTGACGAAGCCGAGGGGGTGGCTTTCAAAGGTGAGGAGGATGTAGCCGCGTGGTTGGGATGGGTCAACGGTAATGGCTTCTCGACGGAGGTAGTCGAGTGCATGGTTGCGGTCAACTTCTTGACATGGGAACGCATCGGGAGCGAGAACTTTGCTCATCGCAAGAGCGTGGTCGGGAATAAGGTCTTTCCCTTTTGTTGATGCGATGGTTAAGAGACGATTGATTGATTTTACGCCTGATTTCTTTAGCCTTTTAAGGAGCATTTCACCATCTTGGCTGATTGCTTCAATGGTGGTTGAGTCGTCAGAGAGAGAAAAGGCGAGGTTGAACTCCGGTTTTACCCATTTTGAAATTTGGTCAATCGGTAGTTTGGCTTTGTCATGCGATTTTTTGTCACGTTTTGACTCGGATTGATCGATTCCCGGTTTAAGTTCGCCGGACTTTTGGATGATGGACATGAACAGACCTTCACCTTCGATGAGTCCGGGTAAAAATCGGTAGCACGAAATACTTTTTCCTGCATCGGTTTTTATGATGCCGGAAAAACGAGTAATGTCGAGATCGACCGAGGTGCAATCAAAGTTGTCTATAATCCATTTGACGTTTTCTTCGTTCTCGCGGGTGTTGAATGTGCAGGTGCTGTAAATCAGAAATCCACCCGGTTTTATAGCATCCCAAAGGTTAGCGATTATTTTACGCTGAATTTGGCTACACTCTTCCACAAGTCCGGGAGACCATTGCTCGACAGCCATATCTTCTTTTCTCATCATCCCTTCGCCCGAACATGGCGCATCAATCGCTATTATATCAAATGTATCGCGCACGCGCGCGTATTGGTCGGTGTCTCCGGTTGAGATAAGAACGTTTGAGTTTCCCCATTTTGTGAGGTTTTCTTTGAGAATTGATGCGCGACGGCGGTCATATTCGTTGGCAACGACAAGCGAGCCATGGGGCAGAGCGTCGATGATAGCAGTGGTTTTACCTCCCGGTGCGGCGCAAGCATCCATAACGGTTAATGGCACGTTGTCGGTTTGATTGACAATGTGTCTAACTGCCTCAGTTATAAACATCGAAGACGCATCCTGTACGTAAAAGCGCCCCTGATGGAGTTGTGGCATGAGTGTGAAAATCGGTCGGCTGTCGAGATAGCGGCCGCGTTCACACCATTGCACTTTTCTGACGGCATCGACGGGCAAATATTCTTTGGCACGGTTTGACCTTACCGAAACACTCGGATTACCTGCGGTCAGTGCTTTGATGAGTTTGTCGGCGGCTCCGTCGGGGAGGTTAATCGTTTTTAATTCTTCGATGAATTTATCGGGGAGTTTGGGCATATCGGCATATTATAGAATATGGAGCTATGTCAAAATTGGCATAGCTCCATACATTATTCTATATTGAGAATAGATTATTTGAGGTTTTCAACAAATTGACGGAGAGCTGCGTTCTCGGGGTCAATTTCAAGGAATTTGTTGAAGTAGAGTTTTGCATTCTCCATATCTTTTTGGTTGAGGTAGAAGTTTGCAATCTGGTTGTAGGCGTTTACATAGTCGCTCTTACGTTTTGTTTTGTTAGCTTCATCTTTGTCGAGGAGTGCGAGACCTTCGAGGTAAGCGTCAACAGTATCCTGGTCGGGAACGTTGTTATTTCTTACAAAGAGGATACGAGCTTTGGTAAGCGCGATTGTTGCGTTGTCGGGTACTCGTTCAAGAGCGATGTTGACATAACGGAGTGCGTTGTCAACTGCTTCAGCCTTTTCGGGTGAATCGGGGGCTTCGGTTGCAGCTACGTTCTGGTAACGACGAGCGAGCATGAAGATGTCGTTGGTGGTTGCTTCATCGGTTTCGCAATACTTACGATATGCTTCGGCAGCTTCACGATACATTTTAGCTTTGGTGTAAGCACCTGAGAGATCTTTGAGAAGAGCAACTTTTTCAGGAGCGAGATCAACAGCTTTTTCAAACTGAACTGCAGCGAGGGTGTCCTGACCGAGTTCGCTAAGAACGTCGCCATAGGTGGTGTAGTCGTTAGGAACGATTTTGCCTTCAGCGGCGGGGTTGTTGAAGAATGCCTCGGCATATTTTTTAGCTTCGATGGGTTGTTTCAAAGCTTCCATATTGAGGAACTGCATGCGTTGCATGTAGATGTTGTTGGGGTCATCAACAAGAATCTGGCTTGCAAGGTCAAAAGATTCCTGATATTTTTTACCGAAGTAAAGGAGTGCTACATAGCGGATTTTGTCTTTCTGGAAGTGGTTGGGGTTGGCGATATAGTTACCATACTGTTCTGCCGCAAGAGTAAGACGGTCGCTTTCGTAGTATTTTTCAGCGAGTTCGCGTTGAGCGAGAGCCGAGTTGGGTTGTTTTTCAAGAAGGGCTTTGAGTTTGTCGATTGAATACTGAGGGTTTACGGTGAAATATGTACGGGCATATTTTACGTAAGCCTCAGGATAGTTTGTGTTGGGGTCAAACTGAGAAGCCATTTCGTAGTAACCGGCAGCTTCACCAACGTTGGTCGGCGCGAGCATATCAGCTTCCAGAATATAGATGGCGGGCTCGGGCTGTTTTTTGCTAAGGTTTTTAGCTTGAGCAATATTTTTCGCGATTTCTTTTGCATAGAGAGCGGGGTCGGCGTTGAAATAAGCGCGAGCGATCTCAACAGCTACGAGAGGATTTTTTTTATCAATATCGCGAGCTGCTTTGAACTGAGCTTCAGCACCGGCTTTATTACCGTTTTTCAAATCAATCATACCAAGACCGATGTAGTTTTTGGGGTTTTGGCCATTGATTTGAATACCCTTGTTGAAGTCTTCTTTAGCAGCGGCAACGTTACCTTTCTGGAGTTCGATCTGACCGAGGTAGTAGTATGCTTCGGCTTTGTCGGTTCCGGCATCGTTGATGGTGCGGTTAAGAATGATCTCAGCTTCTTCGGGTTGGTCGGCACGGAAATACTCGATACCATCCTTATAACCTTGCTGGGCCGAGAGTGTCAAGGCTCCTGCAAAAAGGAATGAAAATAGAAGTTTAAATTTCATTTTAGATTAGTTTATTTAACGTTAATATATTTTTATTGATAAGAATTTTCTAATTGACGCTTACCATTCGGGGACGCACTGTTGCGGGAAGGATGCCGGTCATCTGAATCAGTTTCTGACCCTGTACGCCGGTCACGAATGAATAGAAGCCGTGGGCGGTTGTGCCTGGTACGCTGGTGCATACCATGAATATTGAGCGGTAAAGAGGATATTGTCCGCTGAAAATGTAAGCTTGATAGGGTTTGTAGCCGACGGGCGACTCATTGCCGTTGACTTTCAAAACTTTGATCGCCTCGTTAAACGCAATGTTGGTTGTGTCGCTCGACTGAGAGGTACGGGCACGTTCTTCCACCGAAGCGGCTGCGGTTTTGAGGTCAGATGCAATCCAGCTGACACCAATCACGCCGATAGCGTTTTTGTGAGTCTTAACAGCTTCAAATACTGCCTGGTTACTGCCTTGAGCATAGACATTGTTGCCAAATTCCTCGCCAAAGGTGAGTGAATCTCTCATGTATTTGACTGTGCTTGACTGAGCATCGTCAAAAACGACTTCGATTTTGCCGAGTTTGCTGGGCCAGATGTCGTTCCAGTTCTCAACCTTACCGGTTAAAATTTCTCCAATCTCTTTTTTAGAGAGCTGGTCAACCGGATTTTCGGGATTGACGATAAGAGCTATCGCATCAACGGCGATACGTTGACAATGTGCGGTTTTCTTACGGTCTTTGAGAAATTTTGTCTCTTCGGGGGTGAGTTCGCGTGAAATCACAGCCAACGGCGACTTAAGGCTTAAAACCGAGTCGAGGGCTTCGCGCTCGCTGACATAGTAGGGAATCACGCTTGCTTCGGGATAGCAATATTCATACACGTCAATTTCTTGCTGCATGATATTTTTGAAACTGTTGTCACACATCACGGTTGTCAGACCGCTTGTCGAGGTATTGCCTTTGCGTTGTTCGCTGAATTTTTTGCACGAAGTAGCTCCCGTCATGAGAACTGCTGCGAGGGCTGCAATGCCTAAAATCTTTTTCATTTCAGTAATGGCTTTAAGATTAAACGTTGTCACTCTTCAAAACGGGGTGAAAATTGACGTATTCCGCGCCAAACGCCATAAGCAATGAAGCCGGCGGCGAGTACATAACGAATCCATGCCACGGGAATCACGTTGTCAAAGAAGCTTGTCAACATGAGGATACCCATGCCAAGATAGATGATAATCATAAAGATTCCGAAGACAATCTTCATGGTGCGCGGTGTGCTATTGCGAGGATCGTTTGAATAGTTGTTTTCAGTTGCCATTTTGTTTAAATTTTTATAGTTGAACTTAAAGTGTTAATTGCGAGATATAAATTCAACGCTTTTATGCTCGCTTTTGTTCTACTTTTGGCGACGGTTCTTATTTCAAGATGTAAAGTTAATGTAT
>JAIDRE010000153.1 GCA_029061925.1 Muribaculaceae bacterium
TCTGAGTTTTCTACATCTGTTTCATCATCATCAGTATCTTGTTCGGGATAGTCGTCAGAATGATTTGCTTCGTTTTCTTGAATCGGTTCTTCCTCTTTTTCAACCGGTTCAAGCTCTTTTCTCAACTCTTGTTCACGACGGAGTTCAAGTTCACGTCTAAGTTCTAATTCGCGTTCAAGCTCTTTTCTTAATTCTTGTTCGCGTTTAAGCTCTTGTTCGCGCTCAATAGTCTTGGGATCAGGAGTCTCGGTGAAAGAACCGGGTTGAGAAACCGAGGTTTGTTCGTGATATGTATTTTCGGTTTTAGGTACTGATATGACGTAGGCGTTTCTGTCCTGTGGATCAGCTTTTACCGGACCTTCTGGCTTTTTAGGCTCTTCAGTTTCCTCAACTGTCTTGACCTCTGTTATTTCATTATTGACAATGTCTTTAGGCATCTCACCAGTCGGAACTTCAAGCATTTCATCAGTCACGACATCTGAGATTTCGGTAGGTTCAAAGAACGCAAACGGTTCGTTGACCAAATCAGCCAACGCCTGGTCGGGCATAAAAATGATTAGTCCGCTTTCTCTATTGACAATCGTAAAATCACCCAATCCGTCAATCGATACAATATCTTCAGTCTTTAGCGTCTCGGCGATTGTATGAAAAAACGAAAGAACGACAGCCTCGCAGTTGTCGGGCTGTTCTGCCATAAAACCTTTTTGTTGGAGAATAGAGACAAATTGTCTGATTGTGATTATGTTATTCATAACAAAATTGGGTTTCGATTATTCTTTTATTGAGTTTGAAAGCGCTGTGGCGGGCTTGAATTTGACTTCGATCGACGGTGGAAGTAAAACACGCTTATTAGTTGCAATATCGCGAGTGACGGTTTCATCTTTCTTTATACACTCAAAGGTTCCGAACGAAGGTATAGCTACAGAATCCATTGCGACAAGGGTATCGGTAATTGTCGAAGTAATGGCTTCTATAGCGTCAGTGGCTGATTTTACATCAAGCCCGCTTTTCTTGGCAAATATGTTTACGAAATCTTTTGAATCCATATTTTATATCAAAGTCAATTTTATCAAATTAATTCTTTTAAGGTATCGTACGTTATATCTTTTGACAAAACAACTCCGGTATTATCAATAAGATAAATTGTCGGGTATGAACGGAAAACATACGTTCCGTCCTCGTCAACATGTCCGTTTGGCGAATATCCAACGGTCCATGTATCGGGTAGGGTGGTGGCATGCTGTTCCCAGATGTTGTTCTCAACAGAAAAAGGACAAATTGCAACTACTTTTAAAGACCCGTCAGCGATTGCCGAATTTATGGCGGCATTAGAATTCATTAATGATTCTGCCATTGCACAATCCTCACAATCAGGATCATAAAAAAACAGAATAGTACGTCCCGATTTATTGAGAAGTTGCTTTAAATCAGTCTTTTTACCTTCACGTGTAATTACATCAAATGATGATGCCGGTTCTCCGACTGCATTTTTTGACAAATCGCTGAGCGTTGCTTGCAATATTATCGAACGATAGTCGCTCGTTTTCTCGCTGTCTAACAATGATTCGACAACTATACGATAATACCCCTCGTTCATCATTGGCGACTGGGTATCATAGAGATAAATGTCAGAAATTGAACAAATCTTTTCAACTGCTTCGGGATTAACCGATGCCTGTTCAATCATTTTATCAACTGCCGGAGCAATATCGTTAGTCGCAACATGGTTAAACAGGTCAAAGTAGGTTGACATGTTTTGTTCCATGAAATAGTCATTATTGATCCAACTTGAATCAGCCCAATTCATATTATCCCAAAAGTGCATGAGCAGATAGGCGGCACGTTCCTGGGGTACGGTTAATTTTTTAGGAATATCGGGCAGTCGTAACTCAGGTTCTATCGAGGTAGTTACATTCATATTGGTCTCAGATGCCGAACTGTTTTTTGCCGACATTGAGCATGACGCAACCGTAACGTAGATGCATAGAGAAACGATTGATGTATATATGTTTGAGCGTAGTCGCATTTCGATATTTTTTTGTTTTTTGCAAAATTAATTAAAATATTCGATTTTGCAATAACTAAGATTCATAACAAAACAAAAATGCGAAATTTAAATGTAAAAAAACGAGACATGGCAGTTGATTGCCGTGTCTCGTTTGCAAACCTGATATAAATTGACCTAAATCTTTTCAAGCGCTTGTTTCAGATCGTCAATGAGATCGTCAACATGTTCAGTACCAATAGATAGACGGACAGTTCCCGGATAAATTCCCTGTTCAATCTGCTCTTCGGGCGTTAATTGGCTATGGGTAGTTGTTGCCGGATGAATTACGAGTGATTTTACATCTGCAACATTTGCAAGAAGTGAGAAAATCTCCAGTGAATCAATGAATTTTTGAGTTTCCTTTATACCTCCGTCAATCTCGATTGTAAAAATCGAACCGGCTCCATTGGGGAAATATTCGTTGTAAAGTTTATGGTCGGGATGCTCGGGGAGTGATGGGTGATTAACTTTCTTGATTTTGGGATGTTTAGACAAAAATTTAACGATTTTGAGTGCATTCTCGACATGGCGTTCTACTCTAAGTGAAAGAGTCTCAAGTCCTTGAAGGAGAATGAATGCGTTAAACGGACTGATGCATGCACCTGTGTCACGAAGGATGACTGCACGAATTCGTGTTACAAACGGAGCATTGGGCGCAGCTTCGGTAAAAATTGCACCATGGTAGTTAGGATCAGGTTCGGTCAATGTGGGGAATTTGCCTGAAGCTTTCCAGTCAAATTTTCCTGAATCTATGATTACGCCACCGAGTGACGATCCATGTCCGCCAATGAATTTGGTTGCCGAGTGAACAACTATGTCAGCTCCATGTTCAATTGGGCGAATGAGGTAAGGTGTACCGAAAGTATTATCAATAATCAGAGGAATTTTATTTTCATGGGCGATTTTAGCAACCGCTTCGATATTTGTCACACTACAGTTCGGATTGCCGAGTGTCTCGATAAAAATCGCTTTTGTGTTTGGGCGAATTGCTTTTCTGAAATTTTCAACATCGTCGGGTTCAACAAAAGTTGTTTCTATGCCATAAGTAGGTAGGGTATTGGCAAGAAGATTATAAGAACCACCATATATATTGTTTGCCGAAACAATATGGTCGCCCTGTTTTGTGATATTTAGAAAAGCGTATGTGACTGCTGCAGCTCCCGACGCTACAGCCAATGCGGCTGCTCCACCTTCGAGTGCGGCAATACGCTGTTCCAACACGTCTTCGGTAGGATTGGTCAGACGTCCATATATATTACCTGGCGATTTCAATGCAAAACGATCAGCTGCTTCTTGAGAATCGGCAAAAACGTATGAGGTTGTCTGATAAATGGGTACTGCACGAGCTCCGGTTGTCGGGTCGGCTTGTTCTTGTCCAACATGAAGTTGGAGTGTCTCAAAGTGAAGTTTTTTTGCCATAATTTGATGATTTTTTTATGTCGCAAAATTACATACGTATGAAAATTGATGCAATAAAAATGATATAATATAGAAAATTTTACTAATTTTGCTAAGTTTTACGATAGATATTATCTATTTAAGCGGTAAATAATACTTCTTCTCCCGAAAAATCATCTTTTGATAATGGAACGACTTGATACCACCGACCTGAAAATATTAAAACTGTTGCAAGAAAACGGTCGATTAACCAATAAAGAGCTTGCCTCAAAGGTGCATTTATCTATCACTCCGGTTTACGAACGCCTTCGCCGACTCGAAAATGAAGGATACATAAAAAAATATGTGGCACTTCTTGATGCCGATAAACTTAATCGTGGATTTGTCGTGTTGTGCAACGTAAAACTTACCAAAATAAATAAAGACCTTGCCGCAGAGTTTACCCAAAGAGTTCTGGACATTCCTGAAGTGACTGAGTGTTACAACATTTCGGGATCATACGACTATATGCTCCGAATCCATGCACCCGATATGAAATACTATCAGGAATTTATTATAAATGTGCTTGGATCAATGTCAAATATCGACTCGATTGAAAGTGTTTTTATAATGTCGGTTATCAAACAATCATCGGCAATTCCCATTGATGTTGACTAAAATAATATATGTATTATAAAAACAATGTAATTTTTTCGTGATTTATTTGGGAATTATCAAAAAATAGGCGTACATTTGCACTCGTAAAACTAAAGACAATTCAATTAAACTTAATTAAAAAACAACTATGGCTTACGTTATTACTGACAAATGTGTTGCTTGCGGCACTTGCCTTCCTGAATGTCCCGTAGAGGCTATCTCTGAAGGTGATATCTATGTTATCAACCCCGATGTTTGCATCGACTGTGGTACTTGCGCTTCTGTATGCCCCAGCGAAGCTATTATCCCCGGTGAATAATATTAGCTTCACATTTAAGTTACCGTAAGGTTTTAACCTTACATAAAAACTTATTGAACCGACTCCTTAAATTGGAGTCGGTTCTTTTTATGCCCGATAAACATAAATATTGTCGTAAACGTTTATATTTAAAACGATTAAATATTACAATATGAAAATAGATAACTTAATGAAAATAGATAACTTATTTGACCTTACCGGAAAAGTCGCTGTTGTAACCGGTGGCGGTGATGGCATTGGTAAAGAATCGTGTCGAATACTTGCCGCGGCAGGAGCATCTGTGATTGTGAGTGACCTAAGCCTTAAAAAAGCTGAAACAGTTGCAATGCAAATAAATGAAGAGGGCGGAAATGCTACGTCGGTCGCTTGTGATGTTTCAAAAGAAGAAGACCTTATAAATCTGATTGATTTCGCCGTCAAAACCTATGACACTGTTAATATTCTTGTAAATAATGCAGGAGTGGGTGGCGGCGGACGCGAAAATCCGTTCAATATCGACTTAAAATATGTTGAACGAATCTATGCCATAAACGTCTTTGCGCCATGGTTGCTGTGTAAACTGTCTGCTCCATACATGCAAAAATCGGGATATGGAAGCATTGTAAATATTACATCAATGTCAAGTATTAACAATAGTTCGTCAATGGCGATATATGGCTCATCAAAGGCTGCACTCAATCACATGGCATCAAACCTTGCCTTTGACTATGGTCCAATGGGTATTAGAATTAATTGTATCGGTCCGGGTGCAACCAAAACTCATGCACTTTCAACAGTTCTAACCCCCGAAATTGAATCTTGTATGCTTGCTCATACCCCCATAAAGCGACTTGGCGAAGTCTCGGATATTGCAGGCGCAGTCTTATATTTTGCAGCTCCAATCTCGGCTTGGATCAGCGGACAAGTACTGATGGTTAACGGTGGGGGAGTTCAAACGTTAGATTAAATGATAGAACATATATTTGAAAAAAAATTAAAAAACATTTTGCCATATCAAATAAAACAACTAATTTTGCATCGTTAAAAATCAATACCATTGTTTTAATTGGTTAATAAGGAG
>JAIDRE010000154.1 GCA_029061925.1 Muribaculaceae bacterium
GTGGCGTACTGCCCACTGCCGTGTCGTTGCGTCGTAATGGTGCATCGCGAGGCGCATCAACCTCATTTTTGATTGCAACTCCCCAAACCGGAATTGACTCAATCGCTGCGACTTATTCGCTTTTAGGACCTGCATTTGCCGTGATTCGTCCGGTTGCCGCATTGCTCACTGCTTTTGTTGGCGGAATGCTGGTCAATAAAGAGGACAAGGCTTGCTGTGACGATTGCGAAAAGGAAGTTGATACAATTGATGCCCCTGCCTCTGACAGCTTCGGCAAAAAGATTATCGACGCTTTGCGATATGGCTATGTCGATATGATTCAGAACATCGGTAAGTGGCTCATTATCGGATTGGTAATCGCGGCAGCTATCACCGTATTCGTTCCCGACGGCTTTTTCACATTCTTTGCCAACTACCCCTTCTTGTCAATGATTGCGGTGGTGATCGTTGCAGTGCCTATGTATGTTTGTTCAACCGGCTCAATTCCTATTGCATTGTCGTTGATGCTCAAGGGATTGAGTCCCGGAGCCGCATTTGTATTGCTTATGGCGGGACCTGCAGCAAACTTCGCTTCAATCATCATCGTCAGCAAGTCGCTTGGCAAAAAGACTGCGGCAATCTATCTTGCAACGATTGTTGTCGGGGCGATTGCTATCGGATTGTGCATCGACTATCTGATGCCCCGCGAATGGTTTACCATGCCGTTGGTTGCCGGTGCAAGCTGCTGTCATCATCTCGACATCGATTGGTTCTCGGGCGCATGCTCTGTGATACTCATAATCTTGCTTATCAACGCATTAATCAAACGTTACACATCAAACAATTCTGAAAATCACGAACATAATATTTCAAACGAAATGGAAAACAATCAGACTACAATTATCGTAAAAGGCATGACCTGTGGTCACTGCAAGGCTATGGTAGAGAAAAATCTCTCAAAACTCGACGGCGTAGAATCGGTTACGGTCGATCTCACTTCAGGCGAAACAAAAATTCAGGGTAATCCCGACATGAACCAAGTCAAAGCAACCATCGACGAGCTCGGCTTTAGCGTTGCCTAATGCTCAATGCATATAATTCATAATTAAATCAGGCGGTCGCGCCCTCGTGCAACCGTCTGATTTTGTTTGGGATGTGTAGGGTACGCACAGCTCGTGCGCCCACCCATTGCCTTCGGCATATTTGGGTATCGTTCATCATCTTCTATTAGTTTTGCAGTCTCAAAGAAAAGGTTAACTTTGCAGATATAAATATTAAAA
>JAIDRE010000155.1 GCA_029061925.1 Muribaculaceae bacterium
TTGCTTTAGGGCTTGTAGCTTCGGCAACAACAATGTGGGGTGTTAATCCCAAACATGAGTTTAGAGGTGCGTGGATTCACACCGTCCACCAACCCCAATATGCACGTCAGACAACCGAACAAAACAAGGCTTATTTGACCTCATTACTCGATTCTCTCCAGATGACCGGAGTTAATGCCGTGGTGTTCCAGGTTCGCCCGACCGCAGATGCGTTCTATAACTCTAAATATGAACCCTGGAGTAAGTTTTTGACCGGTACAAACGGTAAAGCTCCGTCACCCTATTGGGACCCTTTGCAGTTTATGACCGAAGAATGTCATAAAAGAGGAATGGAACTTCACGCCTGGTTAAATCCTTATCGCGTAACAACATCTTCAAAAGATGTTTTACCCAAAAACCATCTTATTTATAAAGAGCCATGGCGTTTCGTAACATTTAACGGTGCAAAATATTTTGATCCGGGTCTTCCCGAAAACCGCGAATTCATCTGTAATGTAGTTGCTGACATCCTCAATAACTATGATGTTGATGCAATCCACATGGATGATTATTTCTATCCTTATCCGGTTGCCGGTCAAGAATTTCCTGATAGTAAATCATATCAGAAATATGGTCAGGATATGACTCTCGGCGATTGGCGTCGTGAAAATGTCAATCTCTTGATTAGCGAAATCCACAATACAATTTCTCAAATCAAACCATGGGTTCGCTTCGGTATCAGTCCGTTTGGTATCTGGCGTAATGAATCATCAGATCCAACCGGAAGCAAAACTAACGGTCTTCAAAACTATGATGACCTTTATGCCGATGTACTTTTGTGGACTCGTAATGGCTGGGTCGATTATATGTTACCTCAGTTGTATTGGACTCTTGAAAACAAGCGTGCATCATCGCTTGAACTTGCCAACTGGTGGAATAAAAATGCTAACGGTCGTCACATGTATTATGGTCAGGACATCTCTGCAACCATGAAGACTCCCGATCTTGCTCCCTCTACAGAAAAATCGCAGTTACGCCACAAAATCGAATTGTCTCGTAAACTCGAAAATGTTCAGGGTAACTGCTGGTGGCCCGGTTATCTTATCATTCGCAATATGCTCGGTGTTGCTGACTCTCTCGCAAACGATCTTCAGTCAACCATTGCACTTGTTCCCTCTTATCCCTGGATAAGCTCTGTTAAACCGGCTCCCGTCAACGGCATTAAAATTAAAAATGGTGTTGTTTCGTGGAATGGTAACAAACCTAAAGGAACTACTCAAGATATTATTCAATATGTTGTTTACAAAGCTGATAGCTCAAATCCGGCAGCAATAAATAATGCAGAAAATATTCTTGGGGTGACTCGTGAGACTTCGTTTACATTGCCTGAATCGCTCAAAGGCAGTATAATCTTTGTAACTGCTCTCGACCGAGTTAACAATGAGTCTCCGGCATCAATGCCAATCAAATATAACTGATATTAATTAAGTATGGCTGATGAGCCCAATCCGGTTGTCAGTATAATAATGCCGGTTAAAGATGGTCAACAATTTGTTGCGCAAGCGATTGAATCAGTATTAGCTCAAACCTATAGCGATTTTGAGCTGATAATCGTTAATGACGGTTCTACTGACCTAACTGCAATAATAATAGACCAATACGCGTCTATTGACAACCGAATTAAATTAATCAACCTTGAAGATAATTACGGCGTCTCAGTGGCAAGAAACAAAGGAATAGAGCTTGCCATTGGACGCCATATTTCTTTTATAGATTCTGATGATATTTTAGCTCCCCATGCAATTGAACGATTGCTGAATACCGTTGAAACTTTCGGTGCCGACATCGTTTTGGCAAACTATACATCTTCACTTAAAGAATTAGGTAAAGGCGAGAATACATCTGAATTATTAACACCGGCTGAAGTCATCGGAAAGATGTTATATCAAGATAATGGATTCGATTCGGCTCCATTTGCAAAACTGTTTGATAGTAAGTTTTTTACTAATAGTCACTTTGAAGTCGGAATCAGATATGAAGATTTATTGTTATTGCCTGAAATCTATCAGAAAGCCAATAAAATAGTCAAAATAGACGATAATCTATACTATTACCGTAAAAATCAGGATGGCTTTATGCTTGGTAATTCTGAGCAACATATTGATTTATTGTATGTTACTAATAAACTAAGTCAAGGCTTGCCGGAATATACACACCTTAATGATGCCATGTGTCATCGACGTTTCAGTGCGTTAATGAATATTTTAAAACGGCATTATCGTGATAAAATGAACTTGGAGGATGTTCAAGAGGCACTTATTATAAAAGAGATAAAACAACTTGCTCCTGTGGTTTTAAAGGATAAAGATGCCCGTGTAAAAAATAGATTAGGAGCATTCTTAACTATTCTTGGAATACCAATCCTTAAGTTTGTGATGAAATGCTCGTAAAAACGGTCGATAATAACGAGTTACAGAAACTTTGTAAGTGCTTGGCTTATAAAGTTTATGAATCAACATATCATCCTGACTGTGTTTTAGCGATTCCTACTGGAGGAATTATACCGGCTGAGATTATTAGAAACGAGCTTTGTCAACTTTATAATGATAATTCAATAGAGTTAGTCGATATTGGATGTAATCAGAAGAAAAATATTACAATTAATAGATTACTCAGACTTTTGCCGATAACTTTATTAAATTATTTAAGAGTTATATCGCTGAAAATAAAGAGGGTAGTACCATCTCCCGAAATAAAGTATATAAGAATTGATATACCAGCCAAGTGTAAAAATATTCTTATTGTGGATGATGCCATCGATACCGGCAAAACACTATCAGAAATATTAGAAGGACTAAACGATAATATTAACTATAAGATTGCAGTACTGACTGTTACGTTATATAATCCAAAAGTCGTTCCCAATTATAATATATTTAATAATGTTATTTTGCGATTACCATGGGCGATAGATGTAAAGTAGCTGTATTTGATCTTGACGGAACATTAATCAAGGGGAGTTCCTTCAATCGTTTTATCTGGTTTCTGCTAAAGAAACTGATTAAATCAGGTCGTTATACGGCTTGTTATGTTGTCTTGTATTATTTTATTTTACAGGTACTTAGAATAAGCTCAAGAGCAACGGCTAAATTTGAAATAATGCATATTGCCGATGGATTTCTTACTCAAAACGACTACTTAGTCTTTGCAAATCAGATAGCTCGGAGTTCAAGATGCAATTTGTTAAGCCAACTCCATGATTTTCAAAGTAATAATACAATTACAGTTTTATTGTCTGCATCTCCCGATCAATACGTTTCACAAATAGCTTCAATATTGAAATTTGACTATGCAGCCGGCTCTATTTCGACCTCTGATTTAAAAATTTATCAAGAGACAAGAGGGGAGCGCAAAGTCCAGATCCTCAATGATTTAATATCTGAAAATTCAAAGATTGAATATATTTTTACAGACCATCAAGAGGATTTCTATCTTATCGATTCTTATAAAGATGCAAAAATTATCCTTGTTAATCCTTCTTTAAGACTTAAATCGCTGTGTGATAAGGCACGAATAGACTACAAACTCAATATACAACACGATTGAGAATACCTTTTAAAAAGGCAATCGTAATACCATAATTTGTCATCGAAACACCGTCACGTTTACAGATACCAACTCGACTTAAAATCATTTGACGATTAAACATGCACCCTCCGCAGTGAATGACTAAGTCATAGTCTTTTACGTTCCCTGGAAAGTCTTTGCCACTAACAATATCAATCTTGATAGATTCACCGGCGAGTTTGCGTAACATTGCCGGTATTTTTACCCGACCAATATCTTCGGTAGCCGGAGTGTGGGTACACGCTTCAGCAATCAAAACGCGACTGTTGCCATTTAGCTCTTTAATTTTCTTCGCGCTCTCGACAAAATAATCGATATCCCCTTTATAGGCAGCCATTAATACCGAAAAAGATGTCAAACGGCATTCCGTCGGGATGTTATTCTCTACAAAATCAAACACTTGTGAATCGGTTATTACAAGGTCGGGCTTTCCATTGATTTTGTTTAATGTCTCGGTTAGTTTTTGAGGAATAGTCGAAATAGCCATACAACCATGGTCAAGCAACGTCCTGATTGTTTGAACTTGTGGCAAAATAAGTCTTCCTTTGGGGGCTTGTTTGTCTTGAGGCATAACCAATAGCACGGTATCTCCTTCTTTTACCAACCCTCTCAGCAAATCTTGAGACGCGAAATCTGATGGTATCTTTCTCAAAATAGCCTCAATAAGCTCCATTCGACCAATTTTATGGAGAGCATCAACGTTAATTGCTCCGTCACAATCAATCTGGCGTAAACCTTTGTTGTTAGCAACTTTTATGTATGGTTTTGAAAGTGAGATTAATTCCACCTCCCATTCATACTCCAATTTATTATTCTCTCCAATGAGCAATAATACTAAATCAGCCGAACTTAAAGCCTTTTTTGTTAAGGCAATACGCTCTTTGCCGAGTATTGATTCATCATCAAAACCTGCTGTATCAACTAATAATGTCGCACCGACTTCGGGCAATTCAATCGCCTTCTTGACGGGGTCGGTGGTTGTTCCGGCAATGTTTGATACCAGCGAAACCTCTTGATCGGCAAGCATATTGATTACAGATGATTTACCGGAATTGCAAGCTCCGATAACAACAATGGTCAATCGCTCTGATTGTGGAGTGTCGTTTAAACTCATAGACTAAAAATTAAAATCGCGCTCACCGTTATCTATTCTATCCAAATAGCTGCAGGTCATTGATCTAACCTTATCGTGAGGAATAGTCTTAATCTGCTGTTTTATAAGCTCAAAGCCTGCCTTGCGTGTATCTTCTGAAGCATAGTCGTTTAGATATTCCGACAATGTCAACAATGCGTTTGGACCGCAACAGTTGGCTATTTGTCCGGTTTTTACAAGTGACATAAATCTGTCGCCTGTGCGTCCCTGGCGATAACAAGCTGTACAGAAACTCGGTATATGATTGGTTGAAATCAGCCAGTTTACGACTTCATCAAGTGTTCTATTATCTGAAATATCAAACTGTGCTGAATCATTGTTGATTGACGTTTTATCAGTATATCCTCCAACCGATGTACGTGAGCCGCCGCTTAGCTGCGATACACCTAAATCAAGGACTTTTGCACGTACAGCCGGACTTTCTCTGGTTGAAATAATCAAGCCTGTATAAGGGACTGCCAGGCGTAAAACGGCAACAATACGGCAAAATAGCTCATCGCTGATTGTATTGGGAAAATCATTAGTAGAAATATCGTCAGCGGGACAAATACGGGGCACGCTGATTGTATGAGGACCAACGCCAAAGCGTGCTTCAAGGTGCTCGCCGTGCATTAAAAGTCCGATAAAGTCATAACGATAGGTGTTTAGACCATATAATACGCCAAGTCCGACATCATCAATACCACCAAGCATCGCACGATCCATCGCTTCGGTATGCCATGCATAATCGCTTTTGGGACCACACGGATGTAAACGCTCATAGTTTTCTTTGTGATACGTCTCCTGGAAAAGAATATATGTTCCGATTTTAGCATCGTGAAGCTGTTTATATTCATCAACCGTAGTGGCGGCAATATTCACATTTACACGTCTGATCGCTCCGTTTTTATGATTTGTTGAGTAAATTGTATCGATTGACTCAAGAATATATTCGAGAGGATTATTTTTAGGGTCTTCGCCTGCCTCAATCGCCAGTCGTTTGTGTCCCATATCCTGCAGTGCGATAACCTCACGTCTAATCTGCTCCTGTGTTAATTTTATACGAGGAATAGTGCGGTTCTTAACGTGATAAGGACAATATACACAGCTGTTTATACAGTAGTTTGAAAGATACAGCGGTGCGAACATCACAATGCGATTACCATAAAACTGATGCTTAATTTTATTGGCAAGTTCAAAAATACGGCTGACAATTGCCGGGTCTTCAATTAGAAGTAGTGTAGCAGCTTCGCGGTGGGTTAGTCCTTGTGCTTTAGCCGCCTTATCAAGGATTGATTCAATATAGGCTATATCGTTTACCTTTTCATCGGCAAACTTGATTGATTCAAGAATCTCATTATGATCAATAAATTCAGTAGCTTTTTCTGATTTTGGATTATACATTTGAAAAATCTCCTTTTTCTGTTGTTACATATAAATCGGCGGTCGCCAATTCTTGTTTTAATAAATCAAGACCTTCAGCCGATTCAACGCCAAACGCTGCTTTATTATTGTATAGTGAATATTGTTTTCGGTAGTTCTCGATTGTAAGATTGGGCATCACAACATTTGCTCCGGCTTGTAATCCTAAAATTCTGCCTTGTGGATTAAGGGTAGCAAGGGCGGTCGTGGATGGAATATTGGCATACGGAAACATTAGCCTTAAAATAGATATGAGCTTGAGTGTCAATACAAGTTTCCCTGCTTCAAATTTGCCAAACGGTGTGTCATTGTGAGGGAGAAAAGGACCGATTCCAATCATTTCAGGCTGCAATTCTGCCATGAAAATCAAGTCACTGACAATATTTTCGACAGTTTGAAAAGGGGAGCCGATCATTATTCCTGTACCTGTTTGATAACCAAGACGTTTAAGAGTTTTAAGACATCTGATGCGGTTCTCAAGCGACATTGAGTCGGGATGTAACCTACCATAGTGTTCCAGTGTTATTGTCTCTTGGCGAAGCAAATATCGTGTAGCCCCGGCATTCTTGAATATTTCGTATGCTTCATCACTCCATTCGCCAAGCGAAAGTGTTATTGCCGAATCGGGGAACTCATAATGGATCAGTTTAACAATTTCTTCAACTTTTTCTATTGTAAGTGCCGGATTTTCACCACCTTGAAGTACAAACGTTCTAAATCCGCTCTCATGACCATATCGGCAACACTCCAAAATCTGTTCGTTAGATAATGTATATCGTTTCAGATTTTGATTGCTGTGTCTCAAACCGCAGTAATAGCAGTCGTTTTGGCAAACATTTGTTATCTCAATCAGCCCCCTTATTCTAACATTTCGTCCGAAATATCGGTCGGTTACCAATCGGGCACGTTGTCTGAGATATTCAGCATCATATGATGGTAAATCGTTTGATAGAAGTTGTAAATATTCAGCCTCATCAAGTGAATGAGTCTTTTCAAGTTTGTCTATGAGCTCGTGACAGTTCAAACTCAATATGTTTTTTCCTGTTTGCTAAGTTCCTTATCAAAGCGACGTTTACCATCTTTGGCAATGGTTGCCGAGCTCGGACCGGTTATACATCCACCTTCACAAGCCATAACTTCGATAAAACGTCCCGGTGCTTTACCCGATTTAGCGTATGACGACAATAAAGCAATATTTCTTTTATCAAGATTGGCAACTTCAAGAGCGTTAATCTCTTTAAGTTTCTCTTCATCAAGCTTTAAGTAAGACTTAACAGCACCTGCAACACCACCTGATGCTCCAAAACCGTGAGCCTCCTTAACCGAAATAAAGTCGAGTGTATGTGGCTCACTCATTGGAA
>JAIDRE010000156.1 GCA_029061925.1 Muribaculaceae bacterium
TATTTCATCACGACAAACATTAACTTTAAATCACAAATAAAATCATTAATAAACTAAACATCCTAACATTCTATGTGGTTATTTAACTCTTCTATAGGTAGGAAATTCGTTATGGCTTTGACCGGCGCATTTCTTGTCCTATTTGTCACATTTCACGTTTTGATGAACGGTGTCGCAATCTTCTGGCCTGCCGCTTACAACGTAGTTTGTGAGTTCCTCGGTGCCAACTGGTATGCTCTCATCGCAAGTGCTATCCTTGCCCTCGGTTTCATCATTCACATCATTTTTGCAGTTTGGTTGACACTCCAAAACCGCAACGCTCGCGGTAACGACCGCTACAACGTGGTTAAAAAACCTTTCCAGGTTGAATGGTCTTCTCAAAACATGCTCGTTCTCGGTATCGTTATCCTCGCCTTCTTGGTCATCCACATGATCCAATTCTGGGCTAAGATGCAGCTCGCCGAAATCTGTGGCTTCAATGCTGTTGATCCCGATAACGGTCTCCCAGTTCCCGCTGCTGCAGGTACCTGGTTCCTCCAGATCGCTTTCAGCCAGTGGTACACCCTCCCCATCTACATCATCGGCTTTGTAGCTCTCTGGTTCCACATGACCCACGGTTTCTGGTCTATGTTCCAGACTTGTGGTTGGAACGGTCAAATCTGGCTTAACCGCACTAAATGCATCGCTAACTGGTGGACTACTATCGTTGTAGGTCTCTTCCTCATCGAAGCTGTTGTATTCACTGTTCAGGCTAACAAAGGTGCTTACACCTCTTGCCCTGAACTTCAGGAACAGTACATCGAAATGTACGCTGAAGGTGAAGACGCTATCATACCCAATGGAATTTGTGCTACTCCCTGCGAAGGTCACAACCACGCAGCTTGCCAAGGTCACAATCACGGTGATGCTTGCAAAGGTCACAACCACGGCGATGCTTGCAAAGGTCACAATCATGGAGATGCTTGCAAAGGTCACAACCACGGCACTTGTGAAGCTGAAAAAGCTTGCCAAGGTCACAAATGTGGCGACGCTAAATGCGAAAAAAGCAACTGCGCTGACAAAAACTGCGAACACGCAGTAGAAACTGAAAATACTAACACAAACAATTAATAACCATCAGATATGGCAGACTACACTAAACTTGACGGGATGATCGATTCGACCCCCATCATGAAAGATTATGCCGACATCGAATCGTCGAAACTCCCTGAATTTCAGATTGACTCTAAAATTCCCGAAGGTCCCATAGCTGAAAAATGGACCAACTATAAAGCTCACCAAAAGCTCGTTAACCCCGCCAACAAACGTAACCTCGATGTTATCGTTGTTGGTACAGGTCTCGCCGGTGCTTCTGCAGCATCTACTCTCGCTGAGATGGGCTTCAACGTAACTAACTTCTGCATCCAGGACTCACCCCGCCGCGCTCACTCTATCGCCGCTCAGGGTGGTATCAATGCTGCTAAGAACTATCAGAACGACGGTGACTCTGTTTATCGTCTTTTCTACGACACTGTAAAAGGTGGTGACTTCCGCGCTCGCGAAGCTAACGTTTATCGTCTTGCCGAAGTTTCTAACAACATCATCGACCAGTGCGTTCAACAAGGTGTTCCCTTCGCTCGTGAATACGGCGGTCTCCTCGCAAACCGTTCTTTCGGTGGTGCTCAGGTTTCTCGTACATTCTACGCTAAAGGTCAAACCGGTCAGCAGCTCCTCCTTGGTGCTTACGCTTCACTCAACCGCCAAATCCAGAAAGGTAAAGTTAAATCATATAACCGTCGCGAAATGCTCGACATCGTCCTCATCGACGGTCGCGCTCGCGGTATCATCGTCCGCAACCTCATCACAGGCGAAATCGAACGCTACGCAGCTCACGCTGTAGTTCTCGCTACCGGTGGTTACGGTCGTGCATTCTTCCTTTCAACCAACGCTATGGGTTGCAACGGTTCAGCTGCTATCCAGGCATTCAAGAAAGGCGCATACCTCTCTAACCTTGCCTTCACTCAGATTCACCCCACCTGTATCCCCGTTCACGGCGAAGACCAGTCTAAGCTCACCCTTATGAGCGAATCTCTCCGTAACGACGGTCGTATCTGGGTTCCCAAGAAAAAAGAAGATGCTGAAGCTATCCGCGCCGGCAAAAAGAAACCTACCGATATCCCCGATGAAGATCGCGACTTCTATCTCGAACGCCGCTATCCCGCTTTCGGTAACCTTTGCCCCCGCGACATCGCCAGCCGTGCTGCTAAAGAACGTTGCGATGCAGGCTATGGTGTAGGTACTGGCAACGCTGTTTACCTCGACTTCAAATATGCTATCCAACGTGATGGCGAGGCTGCAGTTCGCGACCGTTACGGCAACCTCTTCGATATGTATCAGATGATTTCTGATGACAACCCATACGAAACCCCGATGATGATCTTCCCCGCAAGCCACTACACTATGGGTGGTATCTGGGTTGACTACGAACTCCAGACCTCAATCAAAGGTCTCTTCGCTATCGGTGAATGTAACTTCTCTGACCACGGTGGTAACCGTCTTGGTGCATCTGCCCTCATGCAGGGTCTTGCCGACGGATACTTTGTATTGCCCTATACAATGCAGAATTACCTCGCAGACCAGATCAAAGTGCCCCACTTCACTACCGACACTCCCGAATTTGACAAAGCTGAAAAAGAAGTTCGTGAACGCATCGAACGCCTCATGAACATCAAGGGTACAAAATCACCCGACCAGCTCCACAAAAAACTCGGTCACGTTATGTGGGAACTCGTCGGCATGGGTCGTACACTCAAAGGTCTCGTTAAAGCTATCGACGAAATCGAAGAAGTTCGCAAAGAATTCTATTCTGACCTCCGCATCGTTGGTAAGGCAGACGACCTCAACCTTGAGCTCGAAAAAGCCCTTCGTCTCGAAGACTTCCTCACAATGTCTAAGATGATGGCTATCGACGCTCTCCACCGCAACGAGTCTTGTGGCGCTCACTTCCGTGAAGAATACCAGACTCCCGACGGTGAAGCTGCTCGTAACGACAAAGACTATATGTATGTCAGCTGCTGGAAATATACCGGCGACAACGAAAAGCCCATCCTTCTCAAAGAAGAACTCAAATATGAGGCTATTCAGGTTCAGACACGTAACTATAAGTCATAATCTTTAAAACCACGAGATTACCTACAATGGAAACTACAATTAATGTAAACTTGAAAATTTGGCGTCAACGTGGTCCTAAAGAAAAAGGACAGTTCGTCACCTATCGTGTTGAAAACGTTTCGACCGGATCTTCTTTCCTCGAAATGCTCGACATGCTCAACCAGCAACTCGTTGAGAAAAACGAAGAACCAGTTGCATTTGATTCTGACTGCCGCGAAGGTATCTGCGGTATGTGCTCGCTCTACATCAACGGTCACCCCCACGGTCCCGTTCAGGGCATCACAACTTGCCAGCTTCACATGCGTAAGTTCAAAAACGAAGATACAATCACAATCGAACCTTGGCGTTCGGCTGCATTCCCCGTTATCCGCGACCTTATGGTTGACCGTAATGCCTTCGATAAAATTCAGCAGGCAGGTGGTTATGTATCATTCAACTGCGGTGGAGCTCAGGATGCCAACAACCTTCCTATCTCTAAGGAAATCGCCGACATCGCTATGGACTCTGCAACCTGCATCGGCTGTGGAGCTTGTGTAGCTGCTTGTAAAAACGGTTCTGCTATGCTCTTCGTTTCGGCTAAAGTAAGCCAGTTTGCAGTCCTTCCTCAGGGTCAGGTTGAACGCGCTCGTCGCGCTCGTGCAATGGTTCGCAAAATGGATGAGCTCGGTTTCGGTAACTGTACCAACACCGGTGCTTGTGCCGCTGAATGTCCCAAAAACATTTCTTTGAGCAACATCGCACGCCTCAACCGTGAATTCATCAAAGCTAAAATCGCTGAATAATTCTTTCACGAAATAATAGCGCTGAGCGCCGGGTCATCAACGACCCGGCGCTCTTTTTTTATACATAAACCCTCTTTTAGCCCCTTTACACATTAATTTATATCAAATTATTACAAAATTTACAATATAAAATTGTAAATTTGCATTCTAATTGAATAATTATATTACAATATATCATGTCATTCCCTTTAAGAAGTAATCAAAGCACAGGTGGCAGACGCATGGCAGGTGCCCGCGCACTATGGCGTGCCAACGGCATGACAGAAGAACAAATCGGACGCCCCATCATTGCTATCGTTAACTCGTTCACTCAGTTTGTACCCGGTCATACCCACCTCCACGAAATTGGTCAGATTGTCAAAGCCGAAATCGAAAAACTCGGATGTTTTGCAGCCGAGTTTAACACAATCGCCATTGACGACGGAATTGCAATGGGACACGACGGCATGTTATATTCGCTCCCCTCTCGCGACCTGATAGCCGACTCGGTTGAATATATGGTCAACGCCCACAAAGCCGATGCAATGGTGTGCATCTCAAACTGTGACAAAGTGACCCCCGGCATGCTCATGGCAGCCATGCGACTCAACATCCCGACAATCTTTGTCTCGGGCGGACCAATGGAAGCCGGTCAAGTCGATGGCAAAGCCGTTGACTTGGTTGACATTATGGTTCAGTCGGCCGACGAGACCGTCTCTGACGCTCACGTCGAGGCTCTCGAAAAACATGGATGCCCAACCTGCGGCTCATGCTCAGGCATGTTCACCGCCAACTCGATGAACTCGCTCAACGAAGCTATCGGACTTGCCCTCCCCGGCAACGGTACAGTTCCCGCCACCCACGCAATGCGTGTCGAACTCTTCCGCCGTGCAGCCCGTCAAATCGTTAAGAACACCGAGGAATACTACTTCAAAGGAAACGAAGCTGTACTCCCCCGCTCTATCGCAACACGTCAGGCAATGATCAACGCCATGACCCTCGACATCGCAATGGGCGGTTCTACCAATACCGTTCTTCACCTTATGGCTATCGCACACGAAGCCGGTGTTGACTTCAACATGGGAGACATCGACAAACTTTCACGAAAAGCCCCCGTTCTTTGCAAAGTAGCCCCTAACTCGTCATATCACATCGAAGACGTCAATCGTGCCGGCGGCATCATCTCAATCATGAAACAGCTTGCCGATGCAAAACTGATCGATACAACCGTCAACCGAGTTGACGGAATGACCCTCGCCCAAGCTATTGACAACTGGGCAATCGGCGGTAAAAACTTCACCGACCAAGCCGACGAACTCTGGAAAGCCGCGCCCGGTGGAAAGCGTTCAACCAAGATGGGTTCTCAAATGACATTCTTCTCGACCCTCGACACCGACCGTGCTCAAGGATGTATCCGTGACATCGAACACGCCTACTCGCTTGACGGCGGACTCGCAGTTTTGCGCGGAAACATCGCTCAAGACGGATGCGTTGTCAAAACTGCCGGAGTCGATGAATCAATCCTCTGTTTCAGCGGTCCTGCCAAAGTTTTTGAATCGCAGGACGAAGCCGTTGAAGGAATCTTGGGCGACAAAGTCAAAGCCGGCGATGTTGTTGTTATCACCCACGAAGGTCCCAAAGGTGGTCCCGGTATGCAGGAAATGCTCTACCCGACAAGCTACATCAAAGCCAAACACCTCGGTCGCGAATGTGCGCTCATCACCGACGGACGTTTCTCAGGCGGTACATCAGGGCTTTCAATCGGTCATATCTCTCCCGAAGCCGCAGCCGGTGGCAACATCGGACTTGTGCGCGACGGCGACATCATCGAGATTGACATTCCCAACCGCTCAATCAATCTCAAGGTTGACGGCCAAACACTTGCTCAGCGCCGTAGCGAAGAAGAAGCACGCGGCAACAAGGCATTCACTCCCCACCACCGTCAGCGCGAAGTTTCAAAAGCCTTGAGAGCATATGCCTCAATGGTTTCTTCAGCCGACAAAGGCGGAGTAAGAAATATTTAAAACATTCCACCAAAACCGACTTATAATGGAAAATAATCATATATCAGGTGCCGAAGGACTTCTCAAATCATTGATTTGCGAAGGCGTTGACACCATTTTCGGCTATCCGGGTGGTCAGATTATCTCAGTATATGACAAACTTTATGACTATACCGACCAGCTGAATCACATCCTCGTCCGCCACGAACAGGGGGCAATCCATGCGGCTCAGGGTTATGCCCGCACCACAGGTCGTCCCGGTGTAGTGATCGTGACCTCGGGTCCCGGCGCAACAAACGTTATCACCGGTCTTGCCGATGCACTGATGGACAACACACCGATTGTTGTTATCAGCGGTCAGGTAGCATCTGACTTCCTCGGCACAGACGCATTCCAGGAGGCAGACGTTGTTGCAATGACCCAACAGGCAACCAAATGGGCTATACAGATTCGTCGTCCCGAAGAGATTCCCGGAGCTGTTGCCCGTGCCTTCTACATCGCATCTACCGGTCGTCCCGGACCTGTCGTACTTGACATCGCCAAAGATGCTCAGGTCGGTATGATGGACTGGAGTCACGAACGTTGCCGAGCAATACGAAGCTACGATCCATGTCCCAAAATCGACCCCGAAGACATTGACGAAGTGGCTCAACTGCTTGCAACTGCCAAAAAACCGATGATCATTGCCGGACATGGTGTAATGATTGCTAATGCCGAAAAATCGCTTATAGAAGTTGCTGAAAAAGGGAACATCCCCGTTGCAACAACCCTCCTCGGCTTGTCAACAATCCCATCAGACCATCCTCTCAACAAAGGTATGGTTGGTATGCACGGCAACCTCGGTCCCAACTCCGCTACACTCGAATCAGATCTTATCATCGGCGTAGGACTTCGCTTTGACGACCGAGTTGTCGGCGACTTCAACGCCTACGCGCCCAATGCCCGCATAGTTCATGTCGATATAGAGAGTGCCGAACTCAACCGTAACATCAAGACATTCAAAGCTATACATGCCGATGCCGATGACTTCTTCAAAGCATTGTCCGATAAAATCAAACCGTCAAAAAATGCCGAATGGCTTGCCAAATTTAATGACCGAGAAAAAATCGAAGCTGAGAAAGTCATTGAACCGATATTAAAACCTACCGAAGGACCTCTACACATGGGTGAAGTTATCCGTGCGGTTGCCGATGCGGCTCCTAAAAACGCCATTTGCGTTACCGATGTCGGTCAAAACCAGATGTTTGCCGCCCGCTATTTCCATTATCATGCCGACAAAAGCTTCTTGTCGTCGGGTGGACTCGGTACAATGGGTTTTGGACTTCCCGCAGCAATGGGTGCAAAAATCGGTGCACCCGACCGAACCGTTTGCCTCTTTGTCGGCGACGGTGGCTTGCAGATGACAATTCAGGAACTCGGCACGATTATGGCTTATAATATCGGTGTGAAAATCATCTTGTTGAACAACGACTACCTCGGCAACGTTCGCCAATGGCAGGAACTATTCTTCAACAGCCGTTTCTCTCAGACTCCGCTTGTCAACCCCGACTTCAACAAGATTGCCGAGGCTTATGGCATCAGAACCGGCAAAGTAACACGTCGCGAAGATCTCGCCGATGCTGTAGCCGATATGCTTGCCGATGATAAAGCCTACTTGCTCAATGCCGCTATCGGCTATGACGAAATGATTTTCCCGATGATTGCAGCGGGCACTTCTTACGAGAAAATTATGATCTCAAAAAACGAAAACTATTTCCCTCTCAAATAATTACGCCATGACTGATAATAGCCCGGAAAAACTTTTCACCCTCTGCCTCTACTCCGAAAACACAGTCGGACTCGTTAGCCGTGTGTCGGTGATTTTCACCCGTCGCTGCATCAATATCGAGTCAATATCGGTTGGAGCATGTTCAATCGAGGGTGTGACAAAATGGGTTATTACAGCCAAGACAACCCGTCGCTCAATGGAAAAGATTGCGGCTCAGGTCGAACGTTGTATCGACGTGCTGAAAGTCTTCGTATTTGACGACGAGCAGATTATCTATCAAGAAGTTGCACTCTACAAAGTAGCAACCGCTCCCCTTCTCAAAGAACAAAAAATCGAGGAAATAATACGTCAGCACTCAGCTCGTATCCTCGATATCACTGACGAATATACCGTTATCGAAAAAACAGGTCACTACAGTGAGACCGAAGCACTATTGGCTACTCTCAGGCCTTACGGACTCAAACAGTTTGAACGTAGCGGTCGTGTTATCGTAACCAGGTCGGCACAGGAAGCGGTAACAGAATTCCTTGAAATTCAGTCACAACGCCTTTCCGACAACACATCCAACACCTAAAATATGGAAACCAAACTATATACTATTACAATATTTTCTGAAAACTCGGTTGGTCTTCTTAGCCGTGTTTCGCTCATCTTCACGCGCCGTGGCATCAACATCGAGTCAATCTCAGCAAGCTCGTGCTCAATCCCCGGTGTTACAAAATGGATTATAACCGCCTTTACCAACCGCGAACTCCTCGACCAGGTTGCCAAGCAGGTTGAACGATGCATCGAAGTGCTGAAAGTCTTTGTTTATGACGACGATGAGATTATCTATCAAGAAGTTGCGCTCTATAAAATTGAGACAAACCTCTTGTTTGACGAGCCCCACGTTGAACGCATCATACGCGAACATTCGGCTCGCATCCTCGAAATTAAACGCGACTTCACCGTCATCGAGAAAACCGGACACTATCGCGAAACCGAAGCCCTGTTTGAAGAACTCAAACGTTTCAACCTCAAGCAGTTTGTTCGCAGTGGCCGTGTTATCGTGACCCAGTCGTCTAACGAATATGTAACCGATTACCTTATCGAACAGAACCGCCGAATCGACAAAATCAATGATGCAGCCGAGTGATTTTCGTATTCCCGAGAAGAGTTTCACGTCAAGCTTTTTCCTGAGTGCCGGACGTTGTAATGCTCAAGGCGAGTTACCGCTCACCTCTCTGTCTCAACATCTCATTGACGTAGCCACCGCCCACGCCAATCACCTCGACATCGGCTATGACTGCCTTCGTCGCAGCAATGCCTCGTGGGTTCTCAACCACATGTTGATTGAGATGCACCAATACCCCAAAATCAACCAGACCTATAAGATCATCACCTGGGTTGTCACCACAACCCGACTTTATAGCGACCGTGCATATGCCATGACCGACATCGACGGCAACATAATCGGATATGCACTGACACGCTGGGTAGCAATCGACATTGACGTCCGCAAACCTGTGAATCTCATCCAAATTTTTGACGGCAAAGACCCCAACACCGGCGTTTTGCCCCCGATTCAAGGCTTCAAGCGACTGACCCCGGTCGATGATGCCGAAGTCAAATTTGATTACATCTTCAAATATTGCGACATCGACTGCAACCGTCACGTCAACACCACCCGCTACATCGAACACATTCTAAACCTTTACAGCGTCGATTTTTTCGACACTGAAAAACCTGTCAAATTTGACATCGTCTTCCACCACGAAGCCTACTTTGGCGACCGTGTCAAAATCCTCCGCACCCACGGTGACACCGAAAACGAAGACAAAATCGAGATACGCCGAGGCGACATCGCCCTCACCGTCGCCACCCTCAAAGTCGAGCCGAGGAAAAAAGGTTGATAAAGTTCCTACACCTCATAATATATAATTCGAGTTTTGCTAAATTGTAACCACAGATGAAAAGTTATATTCTTCTATTATTGGGTCTTGTACTATCGTTTAGTTTGCAGGCTCAAACTGTAGATACTATTCCTGAAATAGAGCTTAGCGAAGTAAGCGTAATTGCAAATAATACGATTCATAAAAAGAACTCGGATGTATTTTTAATCACGCAAGATATGAGAGAACGGTATAAATCGGTTAATGACATATTAAAGATTTTGCCAAACATATCATTTAACGACTTATCTAACACTGTAAAGGTCTTTAATAATGAAAATGTACTTTTTACAGTAAATAACAAACCCGAATCGCGAGATATTATAAGCGGTATTTCCCCCGAAAGAATCAGAAAAATTGAGGTATTTACTAACCCTGCCCGTCGATTTAGATTAATGGGCTACGACTATGTCATAAACGTGTCATTAATAAATGATTATGTTGGGAACGATGTGTATATATCTAATTTTATGATGATTACCCCTAATTATAATAAAAAGAATTATATTGCTAACGAACAACCCGGGATAATGTATTCATATTCAAGTAAAAAATTCTCAATATCCGGTATGTATGGATTTGCGAATATAAACTGGAATTTCCCGACCGACTTTTCGAAGAAAATTGGTGGTGATATCGATTATTCTTCATCTCCGGCAAGTAAACATAATCCCAACAATGATTTTAATAACATATCTCATTCTGTAAATATTTCATCAGATTATAGATTTAATGACAACACTCAGATGTCTGTTGTATTGTCATATCTCAATGAAGATATTAACGAATCAACCGACTATAACATTAACCACCTAACAGATAACTCAACACGCAATTTTAAAGAGATTTATAATCAGGGGAATTTAAGCCGAGATGCTAAAGTTTCAGCAATTTTAGAGTCAAAATTGAACGACAAAATTGACATGCATGTTGATCTAAATTACAACTATCAAACCAATAAAATTGATAACGGCTACATTATTCCCGACGTGATAAACAACCAGGCTCGATTTAGAGGAATTAAGAATTATCTATCAGGTAATATCGATTTTACTTTTAGCTCTGATAAACTCAATCTCAACTGGGGCGCCCTTGCGACTTATAATCGATACAAGATGAATTATTTATCAGGAAACCCACTTTCTAAAGATACCGACATTCGTTCAAACATATATGTTTCAGCTGAATATATGTTTAGTGAGGCGTTAATGGGCTCTATCGGTGCTACTTTTGTTGACTCATCAAAAAGCAATAATGTAGTTTCAAAAAATAAGTTTAATATTCTTCCTAATGCATCACTCAGCTTTAATCCAAATTCCGATCTATCGTTATTGTTAAACTACGAATCTAAAATCGAATATCCAATTTTGACTCAGATTTCACAGTATGGGTATATGATAGATGACTATCTAAAATATGTCGGGAATCCCAATCTAAACCCGGCTATTATCCACGAACTGAATTTTATTGGTCAGTATAAAAGCCTATCCCTAAATTCAGGATATACGGTAAGCCGTTCATTTATTACCGAGGTTTATAACAATAGTTATCAAAACGAGATACTCCTTTCCAATATAAATGCAAAATACCAAAAATGGTGGGTTGGTTTAGCTTATGATTACCATATCAGCAGAAATCTTATTTGGAAAAACAGCGTTGAAGTTTCAAAAAACTATATGTCGAACCACGACTATTCTTCAGCACAATTCAATTGGACTTTAGATAGTCATTTAGATTGGTGGATTCCACGTCCAAGAATTCTTTTCTCTGCTGATTATTCAAGATCAATGTATAATTCAGCAATGCTTCAAGGCAAACGCATGACCGGATTTGACATATATCAGCTATCACTTCAAAGAGCATTCTTTAAGAACTCGTTATCAGTATCTTTAAGCTATATTCCACCAATTAATTTGGGACGAAAGATGACTCAAACTTTTGAAATCAAGTCAAATTTCTATCACGAGATAAATCGCATGAATCTATCTGTTTACAACAATTTGATTATGTTTAGAGTAGCTTGGAGATTTAATCGTGGGAAAGTGTCATACCCCAAGAGCTACGACTTGAAATTTGACGAAGAAAAAGTTGATAAAAAAGGGCTATTATAAATCTGAAAATAAGGGCTGTACGCTCGTGTAGCCGGTCTCGTTGGAATTATGCATTCAGAATTGTGCATTGCTTTATAGCATGCCTAAACTGCGATCTCATCGTTGACGTCAGTCGGCTAATGTTGCTGTAACGTTGACCGGTCGAGAAACAATGATTGAGCGAGTGTTCGAGTGATGAGAGGGATATGCCTTTGGGGAGAATCGATGAAAGCTGAGTGTCGCCGGTAGCGATGAGATATTTGATGAATCCTTCGATGATGAACATTTCGGGATGAGTGGCGTAGTCGATTGATTTGAATACGTTTTGATTAGAGGTAGGTGTTTCGTTTTCGGGCTGTTCAGCGTCTTGTTTGGCTTGCATTTCTCGTTCACGGGCTTCACGTTCGGCTATGGCTTTTTTAGCCTCACGGCGTTTGCGCATACGTTCGCGACGTTCGGCATCGAGTGCCACTTCATCGGCAATCGAACGCATAAAGGTGCGTACTTCTTCGCCCATAAAACATGGAGGTGTCATGCGACCATGAAACAGAAAGTCATAGAGTGCGATAATACATTTTTCGCGCTGAACACGGTGCATGTCATCAAGGCGTTTTACCCAAGATTTTTTGAATACGATTTTTTCCATAGTGAAAATAGTTTAATGATTAAGATTGTGATTAAATTTTCTGCTGCAAAGTTACGTTTGGACAAGGTCAGTTTTGAGGGAAAAGGTAACAAATTATGTGTCGTTGATAATCAGCAGATTACAATATTTCGGACGCAAATACCTTACATTCCCACACCGCCTTAACAACCTGATTGGTAGGAATATACAACTCACATATCCATGGTATTATGGAAGTGTACCAAAATTGTGGTTCATCATCTTCTATTAGTTTTGCAGTCTCAAAGAAAAGGTTAACTTTGCAGATATAAATATTAAAATAATTAAC
>JAIDRE010000157.1 GCA_029061925.1 Muribaculaceae bacterium
GACTATCACAAGACCTTTGAAGCATACCTCGCCGCCAAGCAGTCTTTCTTCGATATGCTTCCCCCGACTGCATTTGCATTGACAAACATCGACGACAAAAACGGCGAAATCATCATTCAAAATACAAAAGCAAAACGTCTCACCTACTCACTCCGCCGTTCATCTGACTATCTCGGTCGCATCATTGAGCAACGTCTCGACGGTACCCTCATGTCGTTCAACATGAACGAAGTCGAAGTGATGTTCACCGGACGCTTTAACGCATACAACCTTACCGCACTGTACGGCACCGCCATTCAGCTCGGCTGGCAATCAGAAAAAGTATTGCTCAACATGAGCCGACTCGTCCCGGTTTCAGGACGTTTCCAAACATTCCGCTCGCCTCGTCGCGGCTATGTCGCCATCGTTGACTATGCCCATACACCAGATGCAGTCGTTAACGTTCTCCACACTATCCGCGAAATCATCGGAAACCACGGAAAAATCATCACCGTTGTCGGAGCCGGCGGTAACCGCGACAAAGGCAAACGCCCCATAATGGCTGCCGAAGCCGCCAAACTAAGCGACCGCCTCATTCTGACATCTGACAACCCGCGCGATGAAGACCCGCGCCAAATCATCGAAGATATGCGCGCCGGTCTTGATACTCCCTTGCTCCGCAATAAAACGATCAGCATCACCTATCGCGATGAAGCGATCCGTGCCGGAGCCTATATCGCCCTTCCTGGCGACGTACTTCTCATTGCAGGCAAAGGCCACGAAGACTATCAGGAAATCAACGGCGTTCGTCACCACTTTGACGACAGCGAAGTCATTAAAGAGATTTTTGCCAACGAAAAGTAAACAAACCGATCACCTATCAAAAATATTTCAGCCCAATGCTTTATTACATTTTTGAACTCCTCGCTCAATCAAACTTTCCCGGCGCTCGCCTGATGAGCTACATCACCTTCCGCTCGGGTGCGGCATTCGTCCTCTCGCTAATCATCGCCCTAATCATCGGACGTCGCATCATCGACATGCTCCAAAAACGTCAGGTTGGCGAAATCATCCGTAACCTCGACCTCGAAGGTCAGATGAGCAAGAAAGGCACCCCGACAATGGGTGGAATCATCATCATCATTTCGATTTTGTTGCCCTGTATTCTGGTTGGCGACCTCTCTAATGTCTATATGCTGCTGATGATTACCGCAACAATTTGGATGGGTATTATCGGTTTCCTTGACGACTATCTCAAAACCGCACGAAAAAATAAAGACGGGCTCAACGGACGTTTCAAAATCGTCGGTCAGGTCGGACTCGGACTCATTGTCGGCTTGACAATGTATTTCAGTCCCGACATTGTTATCCGCGAGAATGTCGAAGTGCGTTCAGCCGATAGCAACGAAGTGGTTGAAGTCATCTACGAGTCAGAAGATATCAAAGTTCCCGAGACCACAATCCCCTTTGTGAAAAACAATAACTTCAACTACATGTGGCTAACCGAATGGATGGGTGATTATGCCGAAACAGGTAGCTGGATTTTGTTTATTATCGTTGTTATCTTTGTCGTGACCGCAACAAGTAACGGCGCCAACCTCACCGACGGACTCGACGGACTTGCGACTGGAACCTCGGCAATCATCGGCGTTGCTCTGGCGATTATGGCTTACCTCGGCGGTAACGTCATATACTCGTCATATCTTAATATAATGTATATACCTCAAAGCTCCGAGCTTGTGGTTTATATGGCTGCATTTATCGGTGCTCTCATCGGTTTCCTCTGGTATAACGCCTATCCTGCTCAGGTATTTATGGGCGATACCGGCAGCCTCACCCTCGGAGGTATCATCGCCGTGTTTGCAATCCTCATTCACAAAGAACTGCTTATTCCCCTGCTATGCGCAATCTTCTTTGTCGAAGACCTCTCGGTGATTATTCAGGTTGCATATTTCAGATACACAACAAAAAAATATGGTGTCGGTCGTCGCGTGTTCAAGATGTCACCGCTCCACCACCACTTTCAAAAGCCCGGTAACGGCACGATTGATGCACTCATTCAGCATCCCAAGATTCCTATTCCCGAATCAAAAATCGTAACCCGATTCTGGATTATCGGAATTCTTCTTGCCGCAATGACTTTTGTAACCCTTAAAATCAGATAATAACAGACCTCAATATGACTGAAACAATGAAACAAAAAAGACTTGTAGTGCTCGGCGGCGGTGAAAGCGGCGTCGGAGCGGCAATCCTTGCCCGTGAAAAAGGAATGGATGTCTTTTTGAGTGACGCCGGCACTATCGCACCCCGATATGTCGAAATGCTGTCAAAGTATGATATACCATACGAACAAGGAAGTCATACCCCCGAATTGATTCTGAACGCCGACGAAGTTGTCAAGAGTCCAGGTATTCCCCCGACGGCTCCTATGGTTGTACGCCTTGTTGAACGCAACATACCTATCATTTCAGAAATCGAATTTGCAGGTCGCTATACCGATGCAAAGATGGTTTGTATCACCGGTAGCAACGGTAAGACCACAACCACCCTTCTGACCTATCATATTTTGAAAGAGGCAGGTATCAATGTCGGACTTGCCGGCAACGTTGGTCGTTCGCTCGCCCTCCAGGTTGCGTTTGAACATCACGACGTCTATGTAATAGAACTTTCAAGCTTTCAGCTCGAAAACATGTACAAGTTCAAAGCCAACATCGCCGTGCTTCTAAACATCACCCCTGACCATCTCGACCGTTATGAATACAAGATGCAGAACTATGTCCGCGCTAAATTCCGCATCATCAACAACCTGACTTCAAAAGACGCTATCATCTACTGGCAAGATGACCCCGTTATAACCGCCCAGCTTCAGGCAATCTCAACCGAGGCTCGCTTGTGTCCCTTCTCTGAAAGCCTTGAGGGCGACAACACCGCCGCCTACGTTGACGAGAACGGCGAAATCGTTTTCAATACTCCTGTTGAATCGCTCAGAATGCCACGTGCCGATTTGTCGTTGAACGGGCTTCACAACCTTTTCAACTCTATGGCTGCCGGACTTTCAGCATGCTTGCTCGACATCAAGAAAGAAGATATCCGCAAGGCACTCAGCGACTTTGAAGGCGTCGAGCACCGTCTTGAACCTGCCGGGACAATCGATGGCGTTCGTTGGATCAACGACTCAAAGGCCACTAACGTCAACTCATGCTGGTATGCTCTTGAAAGTATGCCCAAATCAAAATCTACCGTCTTGATTCTCGGTGGAAAAGACAAAGGTAACGACTATACCGAAATTGAGCATCTGGTAGATGAAAAAGTAAAGGCAATCGTTGCGATGGGACTTCACAACGAAAAAATCATCGAATTCTTCGGTGACAAAGTCAAAGTTGTTGATACCCATACCCTTGACGATGCAATCAATGCTTGTCAAAGCCTTGCCCAAAGTGGCGACACCGTGTTGCTTTCACCCTGTTGCGCAAGCTTTGACCTCTTCAAAAGCTACGAAGACCGCGGTCGTCAATTTAAAGAAGCCGTTAAAAATCTCAAGAAATAAACAATCTCTCACTCTCTTCTCCAATGGAACAAGCCCCCGGCTCACAGCAAAACCAACCGACCCCCGAAGTGGCAGAAAACGAACTGCCCAAAACCGATAAATATATATGGGGAATCTACATTCTCCTGCTGATAGTGTCAGTCATTGAGCTATACAGCGCATCATCGTTTGAGGTCAGAGCTTCAAACGTGTTCGCTCCGCTCATCCGTCACGGAATGATGCTCGTTATCGGCACACTCATCGTGCTCGGAATTTCACGCATCAACTACCGCTGGCTGATTCCCCTCATCCCCATATTTGTCCTTTTCAGTATCGCCCTGGCTGGTTATGTGCTTTTCGCCGGAGAAATCATCAACGGAGCCCGTCGTTCGGTAACAATGTTCGGCATTAGCTTTCAGCCTGCCGAGTTTCTAAAATTGTCGGCAGTGTTGTCGCTGGCTGTGATTATGTCTCGAAGCCAGAGCCGCGAAGGTGTCAAGACATGGGGAATTATAACATCAGCCGGAATTGTGCTTGTGTTTGGTGCAATATTGCTCCCCCAAGGTCTCACCAATACTCTCCTGCTGATGGGTATCTCATTGTCAATGATGCTTATCGGTGGCATCCCATTCCGTAAGTTCTTTGCGGTTCTTGGTATATATGCAGTTCTTGCCGGAGGCTTCTACGGCGTAAAATCAATGCTTAGCGAAGATAAAGGTCGTGCCGGAACTTGGGAAGGTCGTTTTGAACGTTTCTTTGATGACTCAATTCCTAAATATGACCAGCCAATCACCTCTATAAACCGTCAGGAAATGTATGGCTACATGGCTCAAGCTCACGGCGGCGTAATCGGTGTGATGCCCGGCAACTCGCGCGAGACATCACGTCTCCCCTTGGCGTTCTCCGACTACATTTTCTCAATCGTGGTCGAAGACCTCGGTTTTATCGGCGGATGCGCATTGCTTCTGTTCTATCTTTCGCTGATGGCACGAGCGGGCAACATAGCGCGACAATGCAAACGAGCGCTCCCGGCTTTGCTTGTCATTGGAATGGCGGTCATGATAGTGCTACAGGCGCTGTTCCACATGGCGATTGTAACCGGCGTTTTCCCCGTGTCGGGTCAGCCGCTGCCACTGATATCAAAAGGTGGTTCGTCAATCTTGATAACATCTATAGCCTTCGGTATAATGCTCAGTGTCAGCCGTTTCGCGACACAAAGCAAAACCAAGAAACAAGACGCTGATCCCGAAGCTGAACTCCTCCCAGAAGAAGTTCAGGCTATTAACCCAACCCAAATGGACTAAAAACGAGTAAACGATGAAAGTATTAATAAGCGGAGGTGGCACCGGTGGACACATTTTCCCGGCACTCTCAATAGCCAATGCACTGCGTCGTCGCGACCCAAACACCGAAATCTTGTTTGTCGGTGCCGACAATCGTATGGAAATGGAACGTGTTCCGGCTGCCGGATATCAAATTGTTGGACTGCCCGTTGCCGGTTTTGTACGCCGCAAACTTTGGCGCAACATCCCGGTATTGTATAAACTCTGGAAAAGTATGAACCTCGCCGGCAAAGTGCTTCGCGACTTCAAGCCCGACATCGCTATCGGTGTTGGCGGATATGCCAGCGGACCAATGCTGAAACGTGCTCAAAAAGCCGGAATCCCGACACTCATTCAGGAGCAGAACTCCTATGCCGGAGTCACCAACAAACTCCTCGCTAAAAATGCCGGAGCAATTTGTGTGGCATACGACAACATGGATCGTTTCTTCCCTGCCGACAAAATCACGATGACAGGTAACCCCGTTCGTGCCGACATTCTCGACTGCAACGTCTCTAAAGAAGATGCCAAGAAAGAACTCGGCTTTGACCCTAACCGTCCGTTGGTAGTGATGGTTGGCGGTAGCCTTGGTGCCCGTGCGATGAACGATGCGATGAAAGTTGCACTCCGCCCGATTGTTGATGCCGGTGCGTCAGTCCTCTGGCAATCAGGCAAGAACTATGCCGATGAGTGTGCCGAAGCTGCCAAAGGCGTTGAAAACGCAATCGCGACACCGTTCATCAGCCGTATGGATCTCGTTTATAAAGCTGCCGACATTCTCGTTTCGCGTGCCGGAGCAAGCACTATCAGCGAAATTCAGCTTGTCGGAATACCCTCAATCCTCATCCCGTCGCCCAACGTTGCCGAAGACCACCAGCGTAAAAACGCACTCGCGCTCGTTGAAAAAGATGCCGCCGTGATGATTCCCGACAGCGAATGCAACCAGGAGCTTGCGCCCGCAGTCATCGGCTTGCTCAAAGACCCCGAAGCCCGTGAACGTCTGGCTGTTAACGCAGCAAAAATGGGATTGAAAAATGCCGACGAAAAAATTGTCGACAAAATCTATGAACTACTGAAGAAATGAAAGAATATAAGAATTTATACTTTGTAGGTGCCGGTGGTATCGGCATGGCTGCTCTCGAACGCTACTTTCTGTCTAAAGGCAAGAAAGTAGCAGGCTATGACCGCACTTCGACCGAACTCACCGATGCTCTTGTAAAAGATGGTGTTGACATCGTTTTTGACGACGACCCCTCATTGATTCCTGCCGAAATGAGAAACCCGTCAGACACGCTCGTGGTTTACACTCCAGCTGTTCCCGACAGTCATCGCGGCTTGAAATATTTCCGTGAGAACGGTTTTGACGTTGTCAAGCGTGCTGCCGTACTCGGCGAAGTCACCCGCGGTTCAAAAGGACTTTGTTTTGCCGGAACTCACGGAAAGACAACCACTTCGTCAATGGCTGCACATATTCTTTATTCTACTCCCGCGGCTCGTTGCAATGCCTTTTTGGGTGGTGTACTCCGCAACTACAACAGCAACTTTTTGCTTGCTCCCGAGTCTCCCTATTCGGTAATCGAGGCTGATGAATTTGACCGCTCGTTCCATCATCTGACACCCTACGTTGCAGTCATAACAGCCACCGACCCCGACCACCTCGACATCTATAGCACCGAAGAAGCCTATCTCGAAAGTTTCGCCCACTTCACCGAACTCATTCGCCCCGACGGCTACCTCATCGTTCATAAAGGGCTAAAGCTCAAACCGAGACCCCAAGCCGGAGTAAAAGTACTTGAATATTCACGGGATAGCGGAGACTTCCACGCCGAGAACATTCGCCATGCCGAAGGTCAGATTATTTTTGACTTTGTATATCCCGGTGGAAAAATCAAAGACATAGAGCTTGGTGTACCTGTCGAAATAAATATCGAGAATGCAATCGCCGCCTTGGCTGCCACTTCGCTACTTCCCGAATTTGATCCCGAAGCCGCCCGTCAAGCCATAGCAACATTCATGGGTCCGAAACGTCGTTTTGAGTTCTATCTCAAAGAGCCTGGACTACCCGTCATCATTGACGACTATGCCCATCACCCCGACGAACTCAAAGCCTCAATCAAATCGGTTAAGGCTCTCTATCCCAACCGTGAACTGACCGTTGCGTTCCAACCCCACCTCTACACACGCACCCGTGATTTCGCACCCGAATTTGCCGAAGCCCTCTCGCTCGCCGACAAAGTAATTTTGCTCGACATCTATCCTGCCCGCGAGGAACCGATTCCCGGTGTGACCTCAAAAATCATATTTGACGACATCAAATGTGATAAAAAACAGCTAATTAAAAAACAAGATTTGATAGAAACAATAAAAAATAGTAACTTTGACATACTTTTGACTGCCGGTGCAGGCGACATGGTCAACCTGCTCCCCGATATTGTCGAAGTTGTAAAAACCCGCAAGCATTGAATTTAGCACCCGATGAGCCGTAGTACAATAATATACATGCTACTCAGCATTATTCTCGCAGTTTATCTGGGAGGTGCCCTTTTTGTGACCGACATGATGTCGGCGTCAGAAAGAGCCGGAGGCTTAACCATCGCTGTCAAAGACTCTGAAAACGGGTTTGTGACAGCCGAGGGGGTGCGTTCTGAATTAAAAGTGAGTGGCAAGGACTTGGCAGATGTCGGTGGTTTGCTTATCAATCGCATTGACCTTCAGGCGATTGAAAACCAGCTGAACGACGTTGACAATATCGAGACCGCCACTGTCTATCGCGTGTTCAAGAAAGATGCCTCAAAAATCATGGTCGAAGTCTCGCCTATGAAACCGGTGCTTAGAATCTTTGACCCCTACGCGACTAATAAGTCATACTATGTCAACCGCTCGGGCAAGCGCCTCAAAGCCAATCACCTGTTCCACAAAGACGTTCCGGTGATTATCGGTCGCTTCAACACTCCCGAAAAACTCGAATATGTCATGCCGTTGATCGACTATATGGAAAACGACCGTAACTTCTCGGCGTTTGTATCGTCAATGGAACTGACACCGCGAAACGACATAATCCTCTACCCCGCCCACACAGGTCCGGTAATCAATTTTGGCGACGCATCGATGATTAAAAACAAACTGCGGCGCATCATGCGATTCTACCAGGATGTCATAAAAGTCAAGGGGTATGAATATTACGACACAATATCGGTGAAATGGGACGGACAACTCGTTGCCACACGTCACAACAAAGTGCGTCATTCCGACAATATCCTACCCGACACCGACATTGCCGCCGAAAATATCGACCTCGGTTATATGGACACCATTCCAATCAGGCACTAATCCACCACAACCAACAAGAAGCAAATTAAACGTTAAAACCAACAAAACCACCAATATAAGATGGCAGACAAGAAATATATAGTAGCATTTGAAATCGGCAGTTCCAAAATCAGAGGAGCTGTCGGAACAGTTGACGACAACGGAACGCTCACCGTTGTTGCCGTCGAACAAGAACCGTTGATCGACTCAGTTCGTTATGGAAGCATCCGTAAAGTACCCGATGTAAGCGACCGTATTCTCAGCATCACCCGCAAGCTTGAGGACAACCCCGCTGTTCGCCCGGGACGCATCAAAGGCGCCTACGTTCCAATCAGCGGTATCTCGCTCAGATCAATGACTACTCAAATCGTTAAGGACTTCGGCGCCGATGAGGAAATCACCAAAGAGATTATTGCCCAAATCAAACAACAGGCACGTCTCAAAGCGCCCGAAGACCGCGATGTTGTTGCCGTGATGACCGGTGGATATGTTGTTGACACAATCGCCCAGAAAAATCCGGTTGGTGTTGTCGGCAAAGAAATCAAAGCCGAGATGTCGCCTATATATTGCCGCAGCAAAATCATCAACAACCTCAATCGCGTTTTCTCGGGAAGCATGCCGATTGCCATCAACGGACAAATTCCCCTGCCACTTGCCGAAGCCGGTTTGGTTTTGACCGACGACGAGAAAAATCTTGGTGTGATGCTCGTCGATTTTGGTGCTGAAACAACTACAGTTTGCATCTTTAAGAAAGAGAACTTCCGTTATCTCGCAACAATTCCGATGGGTTCACGCAACATCACCCGTGACCTCACATCGCTTAACTATACCGAACGCCAGGCTGAAGAGATCAAAATCTCCCGTAGCAATGTATCTCCCGACTACGTTCCGCCGACAGGTGGTGATCCCGGTCTTGATACCACTAAAATCAACCAGATTGTTTCAGAGCGAGCCGGCGAAATCATCGCTAACATTATTGCCCAGATCAAATATGCCGGCATGAAAGATACCGATCTCCCCGGTGGTATCGTTCTTGTCGGTGACGGTGCTAATTTGAAAGGATTTATGCAGCTGCTTGCCTCTCACACCGGATTGAAAGTTCGTCGAGGCACTCCCCTCGGAGCTGTAAAGAAAGCTAATTTGCAAATCAAAGACACTGATGCAATTGATGTTATCTCAATCTTGAGAGTTGCCGCCAACTTTGACGACAATAAAATTTGTGTTGAGTTCCCTCAACCTGTTAAAGTTGAACCTGAAACTCCTCATATCTCACCGGAAGAATACACCGAAACTGTTAAAGTTAAAGACAAAGATGAGAAGCCGAAGACACCCAAGCCAAAGCCCAATATTGGCAAATGGGGGCAAAGCGTTCTCAACAGAATAATGAATGCCCTTGACGACTCAGAAGACGATGATAATAACTGATTAAACACTTCCAACTATGACATACGATGATATAGCAAAAACGGATAATTTCGTGACTTCCGGACCAAAACACACCGACATCAAAGTTGTAGGAGTCGGAGGTGGCGGCGGTAATGCCGTAAACTTTATGTTTGAACAAGGTATTAAAGATGTATCTTTTGTAATCTGCAATACCGACCTTCAACACATCAACAGTTCGCCTATCTCAACCCGAGTGCTTCTCGGTCCCAAAACCTGCCAGGGTATGGGTGCCGGTAACGATCCCAACGTGGCTCGCGAAGCTGCCGAAGAATCGGTTGAAGAGATTGGTAAAATCTTTGAGGATGGCACCAAGATGGTGTTCATCACCGCCGGTATGGGTGGTGGAACAGGTACAGGTGCCGCTCCAATCGTTGCCCGTGAAGCCCGCAAACGCGGACTCCTCACAATCGGTATCGTTACTATACCGTTCCTTTTTGAACGTCCTAAAAAGATTCTAAAAGCGCTTGAAGGTGCCGAGGAGATGAGTAAAAATGTTGATGCGATGATGGTGATCAATAACGAGCGCCTCACCGAGATTTATCGTGACCTCGACTTCATGAATGCGTTCCATAAGGCTGACGAAACTCTTGCCGTAGCCGCTCGAAGCATCTCTGAACTTATCACCACTCAGGGACACATCAATATTGACTTCCGTGATGTTAACACCACTCTGCGCAATGGAGGCGCCGCCATCATCTCAACCGGTTATGGCGAAGGTGAAAATCGTGTTACCAAAGCAATTGAAGATGCACTCAACTCTCCGCTGCTGAAAGACACCGACATATACACATCTACGCGATTCATGTTCAATATCTACTTCAACCCCAAAGCCGAGAATACATTTAAAATGTCAGAGGCAGAACAAATTACCGCCTTTATGACAAATCTCGACCCCGACGTGGATTCAATCTGGGGTGTTGCTGAAGATGAAACTCTTGGCGAAAAAATCAAAATCTCGATTCTTGCTGCTGGTTTTGACTTGACCCTTCATGGTGCAGGTGAAACAAGAAAGATCAACGAGACAACTAATAAAATTGAGAAAGAAACTGTGCCTGTTGACACCACTAAAGTCCGAGATATTAAAAAGTTGGAGTCGGAATATGGCGACAAGGCTAAAGAAATCGAACGCCAGGCAGCCCGCAACCGCTACATCATTCTGACTCAGGCTCAAATGGACAACGAATCTATTCTCGAAATCGTTGAACGTACACCGGTTTATATGCGTAGCAATAAGATTGCCCAGGAAATGCGCCGTCAAATGGAAAACGGCGAAGCTGCCGCAGCCACTCCGAGCAACAGCCCATCTGTAAACCCCAATGACAACAACCCCAAATCGGGTAACGTCATCTCATTCTAATCTCAACCGATAAATTCCCACGGTATTTCGACAAGCAACCATGCAGCATTTTTCCCTCATAGAATCTCACGAAGCCGACGCGCCGTTTACGCGTGCCGAAATGGAGGCTACCCAAGGCGCCCATTATTCGTGGCAAAGGGGAATTGAGCCGGTCGAAATACCCGTGAGCGTTGGTCGCGACCCGGCTGTCATATCAGTTGTACTCGTTCTTATCATTCTGACTCTATGCTCGTTAAACCATTTTGGCAAGATGATCAGCGAGATGGCTCACGACCTTTTCTCACTGAAGGTGCGCGAAAACATCTTTGATGACGAAACAATCACCGACAGCCGAACATATATCTTCCTTTTCATGCAGCTGTTTGTCAGCGAAAGCCTGTTGCTGTACACCCTTTTGGCAACACCCGAAGACTACACAACCTTTATGAGTCTCAACCTGTTGCTCGGCAAACTGTTTTTGCTGACGGCGAGCTATTATGTTTTTCAGCTTGCGGCATACAGCGTGCTCGGATACGTGTTCATCGTTCAAAACGGAATATCAATTTTTCTGAAAGGATTTAACGCATCCCAGGGACTTCTTTCGATCGCGATTTTCATCCCGGCGATGGCGTCGATGTTCTATCCCGAATATGGTAGCATAATGGTGATAATTGGTGCAATGTGCTATATTTTTTCAAAAATATGCTTCATAATTAAGGGAATTAGAATTTTTTACCAAAATTTTTTCTCGTGGCTATATTTTATTTTGTATCTTTGCACCGTTGAAATTATTCCACTAATTTTGGTCGGCTCAGAGGCGATTGTTTTGTGCCGGTTAGAATAACAAAGTGCATTCAAATAGAATTAGAAAGCGTGAAAATTAAGAAAATTTTAGTTTCTCAGCCAAAACCATCAAACGACAAATCACCTTATTACGAAATTGGCGAGAAATATGGCGTTGAAGTAGTCTTTCGTCCGTTTATCAAAGTTGAAGGACTTTCTGCTAAGGAATTCAGACAGCAACGCATCAGCATTCCGGAGTACACCGCAATAATCTTTACCGCTAAAGCTGCGATTGACGCATTTTTTCACATCTGTGAAGAAATGAGAATCACCATTCCCGACACAATGAAATATTTCTGCACAACCGAGCCTATTGCGCTCTATCTTCAGAAATATACAATATATCGTAAACGTAAAATTTTCCACGGCTCGACAGGTAAACTTGACGATCCCGCTCTCGTGCAGGCTCTCAACAAAAACGCCAAGGAAAAATTTCTTTATGCAGTCAGCGACGTTTACAAAGACGAGGCAAGTCCGCTCGACAAGACCAACATCACTTATACCAAGGCTGTGATGTATCGCACAGTCAGCAACGATTTTCAAGAAGGCGAAGCGTTTGACTATGACGTGCTTCTGTTCTTCAGCCATGCCGGTATTGACTCGTTGCTGAAAAACTTCCCCGATTTCAAACAAACCGATACATATATCGGCTGTTTCGGCGAATCAACAATCAAAGCTGCTGCTGACGCAGGTTTGACCGTCAACTTCAAAGCTCCCAGCCCTCAGACCCCATCAATGACGGCTGCGCTCGACCATTTCTTGCAGGAGCATATTGATGAAATCGAAAAATAAGACTAAACTGACAAAGTGAAACCCTTTGGTCTCGGCAAAAAAAACAAATTGTGTTCGGTTATCGCTATCGACTCTTAGTTTTCGCGAAT